>CBFDEA010000374.1:0-2875 GCA_965603695.1 uncultured Rhodospirillaceae bacterium
AGCATCTGATAAGCAGTGTCGCGGGTCAGGATATCGGACTCTTCGCCGCGCAAGATCAACACCGGGCAGGTTACCTGCTCCCAAACTGACCAGAGGTCGATATCCTGGTTTGCGGCCTGGCGAAAGGCGTTGGCAATTGCCGGATCGTAATGAAGCCGCCACGATCCATCGGCGTTTTGATGGCCACTATGGTGACACAAATGATCCCAATGTTCATCGCTTATGGGGCCGAAGGTCGCGTGGACATTCATTAAATAGGTTTTAAGGGATTCGTAGGAAGTAAATTCCTCGCTGTGGCCGACGTATTGGCCTATGCGTTTCAACGCCTCGTTGGGGACAAAGGGGCCGATATCGTTGATGACCAGCGAGCGTATCGGCGAATTGGG
The DNA here is from genome assembly GCA_965603695.1 of uncultured Rhodospirillaceae bacterium. GTDB lineage: Bacteria > Pseudomonadota > Alphaproteobacteria > Rhodospirillales > JABHCV01 > JACNJU01. The sequence continues at coordinate 387 of CBFDEA010000374.1, forward strand.
CAGGGCCGCCAGGGACATCCCGATCAAGCCGCCCAAAGAGGTGCCGACCCAATCGACCTGTTCGACGCCCATGCGGGCGATCATCGCCGTCATATCGGACATGTATAGGGGCAGCGCGTAATCGGCGGGCTCGCTTAGCCAGTGGCTATGGCCACGCCCCGGCAAGTCGGGGCAGGCAACCCGGAAATCACTGTCCGGGCCTTGCGCCAGGTCGGCGGCGAGAAAGTCGAAATCCCTGCCGTTGCGGGTCACACCGTGGACACAGACCACTGATCTTTTGGCCGCGGCCTTGCCCCACAGGGTGTAGGCAACACGGTGAAACCCATGCGGTCCGAGGCTGAGAAACCCTAATTCTTTATGCTGAACGCTCACTTGATTAATGGCCTTTTTTGTATTTGTTGATTAACTGGGCAGTTATTTGCAAAAATTGTCTTTCAGTGTCGGATTCTATCTTTTTTTACGCAAGCCGTCCCGAGGAAATCAAACCATGAGCAAAACAAAATTAGTTTTCGCCGCGACCATGCTGCTGGCTAGTCTTTCGCTCGGCGCCTGCACCCCGACGATTTTGTCGGAAGCCGCTCAGTCGGCCTTCGAAGATCGCATTGCCGAAGATCAGATCACCGACCTGAAAATCGCCAGTTATTTGTTGAAGCAGTTGATTGAGACGGACAAAAATCTGGCCCTGGATGTCGGCATCGATGTTTGGGAACAGCGCATGCTGTTGACCGGTGGCCTGGATAGCGCCGCTGCCATCAGTCAGGTCCTGGCCCTGGCCAGCGCCGACAGCCGGGTGGTGACGCTGTACAATGAAATCCGCCTGGTTTCGACAGGCGAGCGCGACCAGCGCCGCAGCCAGGCCGAAAACCGAGACAGTGCGGAAAGCGGCAGCGTCCAGCAGACGGTCAACGATTACTGGCTGGAAACCAAGGTCAAGGGGCAACTGCTGGCGGCCAAGGATGTGCGTTCGGTCAACTACCGCTGGCGCAGCGTCTTCAACACCATTTACATCATCGGGCGGGCCCGCTCGCAAAGTGAACTGGACACGGTGCAGGCGATCATTGCCGAGACCGAGGGCGTACGGAACGTTAAAAGCTTCGTCGAGATCAAACCGGTCTCTTGAGTTTACTGGGCCGCCCCCATCATGAGGTTGGGCAGCCAGGTGACGATCTGCGGGAACAGGCATAACAGGACAATGCCGAGAACCATGCACAGCATGAACGGGAACGCCCCTCAGGCCATAAACAGGACCATCAACATCAAGCCCGGCAAGAGGCCGGAGATAATTAGCCTGACGATAAAGTCAAATGACTGTGAGCATCTTGCGGTATCCTCGCAATCCGGCAACGGCTCTTTTCATCATGCGGAAACGCTTTGGTTGCTTTGCTTCTGTACACGGTGCCCGCAGCGTCTTATGACAAAACACAATTAAACGGCTAATTTTCTAGGGGATCGTCATGTCCATACAGGGGCCACTAACGGGAATAACTGTTATCGATCTGACACGGGTCCTGGCCGGGCCTTACTGCACCATGGTGCTGGCCGATTTGGGGGCCCGCGTGATTAAGGTCGAAACCCCCGCCGGTGGCGACGACGCCCGCCATTTCGGCCCCTTTATCGGCAGCGAAGACAAGCAAAAGTCGGCCTACTTCATGTCCCTGAACCGGGGCAAGGAAAGTATCGCCCTGAATCTCAAGGACGCCGCCGACAAGCTGATTTTCGAGCAACTGCTTATCGATGCCGACATCCTGGTCGAGAACTATCGCCCCGGCACCATGGAAAAACTGGGGTATGGCTGGGACGTTTTACATGAAAAATATCCCCGGTTGATTTACGCCGCAGCGTCGGGTTTCGGCCACAGCGGCCCTTATTCGAAGCGCCCGGCTTACGATCTTGTCGTTCAGGGCATGGGCGGGGTGATGAGTTTGACCGGCCATCCCGGCGGTGATCCGACCCGTGTCGGCACCTCAGTCGGCGACATTACCGCCGGGCTCTTCACGACCATCGGCATCAACGCGGCGCTTTTTCACCGCCAGCAAAGCGGTTTGGGTCAGAAAATCGATGTTTCCATGCTCGATTGTCAGGTCGCCATTCTGGAAAACGCCATCGCCCGCTACGCCGCTACCGGCCAGGCACCGGGACCGATCGGGGCGCGCCACCCGTCGATTACACCGTTTGACGCCTTCAAGGCGGCCGACGGCTATTTGATTATCGCCGCCGGTAACGACACCCTGTTCGCCAGTCTGTGCGCGGCAATCGAGCGCCCTGCCCTGTCGGAAAACCCTCTTTTCAACAGCAATCCGCTGAGAACGGAACATCATGCGGCGCTAAAAGACGAGTTGGAAAACGCCTTAGGCCTCAAAAATGTCGCCCAGTGGCTGGATATTCTTGAGCAGGCAGGTGTTCCTTCGGGACCGATCAACAGTGTCGATCAGGTTCTGGGCGATCCCCAGGTTCAGGCCCGCAATATGGTTGTCAGCGCCGTCGATGAG
>CBFDEA010000375.1:0-2873 GCA_965603695.1 uncultured Rhodospirillaceae bacterium
AACCGGTGAAGCCAAGCTGTTTTCTGCCAACATTACGGCCGACGACCACTACGAAATGGTCGCACGCGGTGAATATGTTCTGGAAACCTTCGGTGCCGATGCCGACAAGGTGGCGTTCCTGGTCGATGGTTATGTTGGTGGCCCGGGTATGGTCACCACCGCACGGCGCACCTTCCCTAACCAGTATCTGCACTATCACCGTGCCGGTCATGGTGCCGTGACTTCACCGTCCGCCATGCGTGGTTACACCGCGTTTGTTCTGGCCAAGCTCAGCCGTATGCAGGGTGCCTCCGGTATTCATGTCGGCACCATGGGCTATGGCAAAATGGAAGGCGAGCAGGATGACCGCAATATCGCCTACATGATCGAACGCGACAGTGCCGATGGACCATTCTTCCATCAGGAATGGGAAGGCATGAAGCCGACGACGCCGATTATTTCCGGCGGCATGAACGCGCTGCGCTTGCCTGGTTTCTTCGAAAACCTGGGCCACGGCAACGTCATCAACACCTCGGGTGGCGGTTCTTACGGTCATATCGATTCACCGGCGGCGGGCGCTGTTTCGTTGCGCCAGGCCTTTGAATGTTGGAAGGCCGGTGCCGATCCCATCGAATGGGCGAAAGAGCACAAGGAATTCGCCCGCGCTTTCGAAAGCTTCCCCGGCGATGCCGATCAGATCTTCCCTGGTTGGCGGGACAAGTTAGGCGTTCACAAGTAACGGATGCCCTTTGAGGAAGGCCGGTGCTGGGGGGCACCGGCCTTTTCTCTTCTCACCCGAATTTATGAGTTTTGAAGATGAGCAAAAGCAACCCCATCGAACAGTATAAAATCAGCGAGCAACCCTTCTATCAACCGCTGGCTGACGAGGTCGGCCTCTATGAGGCGGCCTACGAAGAACGTCTGCCGATGATGATCAAGGGACCGACGGGAAGCGGCAAGTCACGCTTCATCGAATACATGGCCTGGAAACTGGGCAAACCGTTGATCACCGTCGCCTGCAATGAAGACATGACGGCGTCCGATCTGGTCGGTCGTTATTTGCTCGATGCCGACGGCACCCGTTGGCTCGATGGGCCACTCACCGTGGCGGCCCGCCATGGCGCAATTTGTTATCTCGATGAAGTGGTCGAGGCGCGCCAGGACACCACCGTCGTCATTCACCCGTTGACCGATCACAGGCGCGCCCTGCCGCTCGACAAGAAGGGTGAGCTGATCCAGGCCCACGCCGATTTCCAATTGGTGATCTCCTACAACCCCGGTTATCAGAGCCTGCTTAAAGACCTTAAGCAATCGACCAAGCAGCGGTTCTCGGCGTTGTCGTTTGAATATCCCGTGGCTGCACTGGAAACCACCATCATCGCCACCGAAACCGGCTGCGATTCCGATGTCGCCGGTAAACTTGTGCAGATCGGTGCGGCGGCCCGCAATCTTAAGGGCCACGGTCTGGACGAGGGAATTTCGACCCGACTTTTGGTCTACGCCGCGCGCCTGATCAACAAGGGGGTGCCGCCAATCGCCGCCTGCCGGATGGCGTTGGTCGAACCGATCACCGATGATGTCGATATCAGATCGACACTGAACCACGCCATCGACGCCGTCTTTAGTTAAGGCCAATGTAGATGCCGATCAGCGAAGACGCACTCGCAGAGTACCGGGACCAGCTTAGCTGTAGCTTCCCGCAAATCGACAGTGTCTTTGCCGAATGTATGACGGACGCCTGCGTCAATTTAAGCGCCCGCGGACTTAAGGATTATCTGTCCGGGGCGTCGCTTATTTGCAGCATCGGACGCGGCGTCGAGCCGGTGCTTGTTTACCTTGAGGAAATGCCCGAAGTGTCGGCGAAGCTGGGCGAGGGGATGTTGTCTCTGGTATCGGAAACCGTCTGGACGATTTCCCGAACGCCCAACGGCAAGGCGATCCCGCCGTTCCTCGACACCATTGCCGAAGCCGCCCGGCGTTTGGGTTCGCTTGAACATCTGTGCCGCTATATTGATATCATCCTCGACATGATGGACCGCTCGACCGGCTCCATTCACGGCCATCACACGACCATCCCCAGCCCGGCCCTGCCAATCCTGCTGCACCAGATGCCGACGTTGCTGGGTCAGTTGTCGTTGATTGGACTGAACAACTGGATCGATTACGGGCTGCGCGCTTACGCCAATCACCCGGAACGCCAGCAGGATTATTTTTCCCTGCAATCGGCCGATAGCCGCGCCGTTTTGCAGCGCGAACGCCACGGCACCCTGTTTGCCGATCACGAGCGCAACATGGATCTGTATATGAAAGCGCTGTGGGACGAGAAAACCCATTTCGTACCCTATTCGACCGGCTTCGATGAACTGCGCAAACCGCGACCCTATTATGACGAGTTGGGGATCAGGGTGCCCGATGTCTTCGACGCCATAGACTCGATCAGCGGCATCGACCGCTACCGCGCCTTGCTCGCCCACATCGCCGCCCATCGGCGCTGGAGCGTCGCCATCTTCGCCGACAACTTCAGCCCGTTTCAGCGCCTCGCCATTGAGGTGCTGGAGGATTGCCGGGTCGAGGCCTTGGCCATGCGGGAATTCCCCGGCCTCAGGCATTTGTGGAAAGGCCTGCACCCAAGGCCGATCGAGGGTGATTGCGACTCGACAGTCGAGTCCTGCATTCGTCACCGCCTGACCATGTTGTCGTACGCCATCCTCGACCCCGGCCATGGTTATGAAGATAAAGACGTCCGCGATTTCACCGGGCGCTTCCACGCCATGTTGAAAGACGGCGAGGGCTCGACCGAGGAGGTGGCGAAGTTGGCGACCCTGTTCATCGCCCGCACCCGTGTGCAGGCCGATCAATTGGAGCGAATGTATTTCACCGATACGGAAGTCGAT
>CBFDEA010000376.1:0-2867 GCA_965603695.1 uncultured Rhodospirillaceae bacterium
AAGGACGTCGCCGCAGCCAACCTCGATTTCATCGCCGACAAAATCGCTTTTCAGGACTTTCAGGTCCAACCCCTCGATACAAACTTCCTGGGCGACCGTCTGGCGGCCGATTTTCCAGCGCCGCCGGCCTTGGCCTTGCACAAGAAAGACATGGTAGCTGTCAATATGCGGGCCGACCGAGCCGCCAGGACTTGAGTAACTGACCCTAATATCGTCCATCAACCAGCGCGGGGCAAAGTTGAAATGACGCAGCAGTGAAGCCGTATCGGTGTGGAATTGTTCGACGTTCTGGACCAGCAGACTCCAGTCTTCATCCCCGGCGTCCTTATAGTCCTGCTCCGTGAAGGGGCCAAAACTACATGACCAGTTGCGGCCCGCGCCAGCCGTCTTTACCATCCGCGACAGGGGGCCTTCCTCCATCGCCAGCCCGGCCAGCTCATCGGCGGCGATCAGGCCGCCGATGACATCTTCGGCGATGGCCCCGGGCACAACAAAGGGTCGCTTGTTCCAGTAAAGCTCGTAAAAATCAGCGACCGATGGCATGGCCTCAAGAATGACAAGCTTGCTGGACACGCCCTAGCCGCGTTTCTCGCGTCCGCGCTCGACCCGCTTGCGTTCATTGGGATCAAGGTGACGCTTGCGCAGGCGCACGCTTTCGGGCGTGACCTCGACCAGCTCGTCGTCGGCAATATAGGCAATTGCTTCTTCCAGGCTCATTTGTCGCGGTGTCGTCAGGCGTACCGCGTCGTCGGTGCCCGACGCCCGGACATTGGTCAACTGCTTGCCCTTCATGGGGTTGACGTCAAGATCGCCCGATTTCGCGTGCTCGCCGATGATCATACCTTCGTAAACCGGAATGCCTGAGCCTAAGAACAGAAAGCCACGCCCTTCAAGATTGGCCAGCGCGTAGGCCACCGTCTTGCCCGGCGCGTTTGAAACCAGAACGCCATTGCGCCGCCCGGTAATCTCGCCGACATGGGGGCCATAACTGTGGAACGTGCGACTAATAACACCGGTGCCACGGGTTTCGGTCAGAAATTCGCCGTGATAACCAATAAGTCCCCGAGCTGGCGCCAGGAACGAAAGCCGCACCTTGCCTCCGCCTGAAGGATGCATTTCAGTCATTTTGCCCTTGCGAATGGAGATCGCCTCGACGACGATGCCGGAGAATTCCTCGTCGACATCGATCTGAACATCTTCATAAGGCTCCATCAACTTACCCGTATCGGGGTCTTCCTGGAACAGCACGCGAGGCCGGGAGATTGATAGCTCGAAGCCTTCGCGACGCATCTGTTCGATCAACACACCGAGCTGCAATTCGCCGCGACCGGCGACTTCAAAAGAATCCGTGTTGTCGGCCTGACTAATGCGAATGGAAACATTGCCTTCGGATTCTGCGGCCAGGCGGTCACGGATCATCCTTGACGTGACTTTCGAACCTTCCCGACCGGCCATCGGCGAGGAGTTAATGGCAAACGTCATAGCCAACGTCGGCGGATCAACCGGATCGGCTTTCAGCGGTTCAGTGACCTCCAGGGCACACAGGGTATCGGCGACGGTCGCCTTGGTCAGACCGGCAATGGCGATCAGATCGCCCGAAGAAGCGGTTTCGACAGGCTCGCGACGCAAATCCCGGAAGGCCAGCAGTTTGGTGGCGCGGCCCTGATCGACCACTTTGCCTTCCCGGTTAAGGACATGGATCTGGTCATTGGCGTGGATCGTGCCCGAATGAATACGCCCGGTTAGAATTCGGCCAAGAAACGGATCGGCTTCCAGCGTCGTCGCCAACATCGAAAACGGGCTATCCATATTGACTTCCGGTGCCGGTACATGGCTTAGAATGTGATTGAAAATATCGTGCATATTTTCTTGCGGACCATCGGGAGTCATCGACGCCCAGCCGTTCTTTGCGGAAGCGAAGATCGTCGGAAAATCAAGCTGCTCGTCGTTTGCTTCGAGCGCCGAGAACAGATCGAAGACTTCGTCTTGCACTTCGTAAGGACGGCCGTCGGGACGATCGACCTTGTTAACGACGACGACCGGCCGAAGGCCCAGTTTAAGGGCCTTGGCGGTAACGAATTTGGTCTGCGGCATCGGCCCTTCGGCGGCGTCTACCAGCAACAAAACACCGTCAACCATGGACAGGATACGTTCGACCTCGCCGCCGAAATCGGCATGGCCCGGGGTATCGACGATATTGATACGCACGCCTTCCCATTCGACCGAGGTACACTTGGCTAAAATGGTGATGCCGCGCTCGCGTTCCAGGTCGCCGGAATCCATGGCCCGTTCTTCGACCCGCTGGTTATCCCGGAAGGAGCCGGATTGACGCAGCAACGTATCGACCAGAGTTGTCTTGCCATGATCGACGTGGGCGATGATGGCGATATTACGTAAATTCATTTTAAGGGAGCTTCTTTTCTACTAATTCTTTTAAGGAGACGTCGGGACGCGCCCCGACATGACTAATAATTTCAGCCGCCGCAATACCGCCCAGGCGGGCGCACACATCAAGGGGCTGACTTGTTGTCAGGCCATGCAGGAAGCCGGCCGCGTAAGCGTCACCGGCACCGGTCGTATCGACGACCTGCGGGATTTCTTCGGCGTCAACAATATGAACTTCGTCGCCACGAACGATAACCGAGCCCTTGGCGCTTCGGGTCAGGGCGGCGATATCGCAATGCCCGCGGACCTGTTGCAGGGCGTCATCAAAGTTTTCAACTTGATAAAGCGACATGATTTCTTCTTCGTTGGCGAAGACGATATTGACATGATTTTTCACCAGGTCGAGAAAATCGGCACGGTGGCGATCGACACAGAACGGGTCAGACAGGCTGAGAGCCACCAGACGACCGGACTGTTCGGCG
>CBFDEA010000377.1:0-2867 GCA_965603695.1 uncultured Rhodospirillaceae bacterium
CCATCTTTTATTTCGCGGGCCGCGGCGATAATCATCAGTTCCTGAATGGAATAATCGTTCATCATCTTAGCGCGCCGCGTAGTTGGTTGGGGCCGCCAGGTTGCTGCCGGTGATACGCAGTTCAGCCAGCTGGTCTCCCAGCTTTTGACAGTAAGCGGCGTGACCTGGGAGCGCGAAAACCCACTCCTCAAGCCATTTCTGGAAACCCTCGGGGGTTCGGCTTTGGCTGTGGTAATCACCAAAGAAGGCGTTGTCGCGCTGCCAGCAACCGGTTTGTGGTGATGGATGGGCCGCCGCCGGGACTTCGCAAACGGCGCTGACCAGATAGCCCGGCACCAGGACCCGGCTGGGGTCCGAGGATATGACTTCGGGGGCGACGATCTCGTTGGCCAGGATGATCACTTTTTCTGCCGCCAGGGCGGCTTCCTGGGCCAGCCCGCGGTTGCCACAATGATGATTGTTGCCGAACACATCGGCGCGCTGGACGACGATAATGGCGACATCGGGGACCAATGGCGGGACCAGTACGACCGGTTCCTGATCGGCTGAAAACGGATTTTCCGCGATCCTTAAAGTGCTATTGGATTTGACGATATCCGAACCCAGGATCGAACGCATAGGCGCGTAAGGCATGCCGTAAGCCCCGGCCATCAGGGCCATGGCGATGGAAAAATTGGAATGGTCATGGAGCTTGATCGTCGGGGTTTCCTGCCCTTCAAAGGCCCGGCGATAGTTGTGACCAAGGCCACCCGATACATTGCCGACCCAGGCCCCGGTTATCTCCCGGGCACAGCCCGCGCCGATCAGCATGTCGCTGGAGGCATCGGAAATGGGGGCGATGACGTTCAACCCCTTGATGCCCTGGCGGATAATCTCGTAGGTCGCGGCAAACGGCACATCGGGTTCCAGCACGGCGCCCATGACAACCGAACAGCCGTCCACCACATGGGTGGAAATGGCGTCTTTAAGGGAGAGAAGTTTCTCTTCCATATCAGCGCAGTTTGAACCGTTGGATTTTACCGGTCGCCGTTTTCGGCAGGTCTTCGACAAAATTGAACCAGCGTGGATATTTGTACTTGGCCAGGCCGTCCTTGCAGTGAAGCAGCAGTTCGTCGGACGTCGCGTCCCCGGCGTCTGCGGCGTCGTTCAAGACGATAAAGGCCTCTGGCTTGATCAGGTTGTCGGCGTCGGCGCGTCCGACCACGGCGGCTTCCAGGACCTTGGGATGCTCGATCAACTTGGCCTCGATCTCAAAGGGTGAACACCAGATGCCACCGACTTTAAGCATATCGTCGTTGCGCCCGCAGTAGTGATAATAACCGTCTTCATCCTGGATATAGGTGTCGCCCGTATCGAGCCAGCCATCGACGATCGTCTCGGCTGTCTTGTCCGGGTTGTTCCAGTAGTACTTGCACGTCGATCCGCCACGGATGATCAGGCGGCCACTTTCGCCGAGCGGCGTTGGGCGGCGCTGCTCGTCAATGATTTTGGCCTCATAGCCGGGCACGACGCGGCCACTGGTTCCCGGTTTGTAGTCGCCCAGAACGTTGGATATGAAAATATGCAGGGCCTCCGTCGAGCCGATACCGTCAAGGATGACGGTTCCGGTTTTTTCATGCCAACGGCGAAAAATATCGGCGGGCAGGGCCTCGCCAGCCGACACGCAGGCGCGTAAGGAAGGAAGTTCCCTGCTTTGCGTTTCCAGGACTCGCAATTGTGCCCCGTAGAGAGTCGGTACGCCGAAATAAATCGTCGGTTTGAACTTCTCGATAATATCGAGGGTGCCATCGGGCGTCGGCGGCCCAGGCAGCAAGATGCAGGCGCCGCCAACCCACAACGGGAACGTCATGCCATTGCCAAGGCCGTAGGCAAAGAACAACTTGGCCGCCGAAAAACAAACGTCATCTTCTTTCAGGCCAAGCGTGTTAACGGCGTAATGCTCGCCGGTTTCGACCATGTCACGGTGGGCATGAACGGCCCCCTTCGGGGTGCCGGTGGTGCCCGATGAATAAAGCCAGAAGCAATCGTCGTCGGCGCTGGCCGGGGCGACCGCAAGGCTGTCCGAAGCAGCCGCCATCAGTTCACTTAAGGCGTCGGTGAGGAAGGCGTGATCAGGTTTGCGCGCCGCACTTTCCAGCGCCGGTTCCACTTCGACGGCGAATTCGCTTGAGTAAACCAGCCCGGCGCAACCGGAATCCTCGATCATGAACTGGTAGTCTTTGGCGCGCAGCAGGGTGTTGATGGGAACCGGAACGATGCCCGCCTTGATCGCACCCCAGAAGGCATAGAAGAATTCAGGACTGTCCTTGACCATCATCATCAGGCGCGCGCCCGGCGCGATGCCCAGGCCCAACAAGGCGTTCCCCGCCCGGTTGACGTTCCCAGCCAGGTCGCCGTAGCTAACCGTGTCGCCAGCGGTGCTGTGGATGACAATCTTGTCCGCACGCCCTTCATCGATATGGCGGTCGATAAACATTGGCGCGACATTGAACACCGGCGCGTAACTTATCGTCGCCGGGGTCGTTGATTTATCTATGCTGACTGTATGATCACGCATAGCCTTCCTCCCTGATTATCAATCCCGTTTAATTTTTTATTTTTCGGGATTTTACTTTAGCTGTTAAAGCGGACGTATTCAAAATCTACCGGCTGGCCGTTGATTCCTTTGCCGGGCGGGGCGATCCAGGGGGCGTACTTGCCGGGCTCGGTAACGGCCTTCATGAGTGACGTCACGTACTGGCGGTCGCCGTCGCTTGGCAACCACTGCTCGTGCTTGTGGTCCCAATCGGCCTGGGTAATGATGCGTCCGTCGGGCGACGCCTTGACCGACGAGAACGCGCCGATGCCGCGATGGAAGGCGCGGCTCG
>CBFDEA010000378.1:0-2856 GCA_965603695.1 uncultured Rhodospirillaceae bacterium
ATGCTGGGATGTTTTCGGCGTTGTGCCGCTGGTGGGTTCCTTTGGAACCGGCGATATATCCAATAATCGTCTTTCCGTATACCCCGGTATCTTTACCCTGATTCAAAAAAAAAGAAGCGACCTGCTTTGGGGAAAGCAGGCCGCTTCATCTAATCAGAGGACGGCGGCGCGTTCGGGAGGGTAAAACGAGCCACCGATTGAGGGTTCCTTGATCGTTTGGTGAGATTAGCCGGGGCGTGCTGAATTGATCCTGAACCCGCTATTCATCAAGCGTTCATCTGCTACTCAGCCATGGTGAAGCGCTTGCGAAGCGGTTAGGATGATGGCGCGGTAATTGATTAGGTAACGTTTTATGATTCGCCTGTTTGTCGGAATTCCCCTACCCGAAGAAGTCCGCCAGCGTCTGCATATACTTTGCGTGGGCTTGCAGGGAGCGCGCTGGATCAGCCCCGAAAACATGCACCTGACGCTGCGTTTTATCGGCGAGGTCGATGAGGTCCAGGCGAGCGATATCGATGACGCCCTGAGCGGCATTCACAGTTCGGCCTTTGACATTTCATTGTCGGGTATCGAAGCCTTCGGCCGCAGTCATATGGTTCACACGATCTGGGCTGCGGTGTCGGGCGGGCCAGCCCTGAGCCATCTTCAGGACAAAGTCGAGCGTGCCCTGGTCTTGAGCGGGCTGGAACCGGAACACCGTAAATACACACCGCACGTCACCCTGGCGCGGGTCCGAAAATCGCCGAAGGGTAAGGCCGCGATCTGGCTTGCAGGCCACGAGGGACTGACAACACCGCCCTTTGCCGTCGATAAATTTGTCCTTTTCCGCAGCCACCTGGGTCGCCAGGGTGCCCATTATGAGACTCTCGCCGCGTACCCGCTAAAAGCCAAACTTTCTTAAAATACCATCGACGGAATCGACGTAGGAACCGCCGAACAGGCGGACATGGACGAGTAGCGGATATAAATTGTAAAGATCTCGCCGCTCCTCGAAAAAGCCCGGGGCAATGGGTCGGTGTTCATTGTAGCGCGAGAAAAAGGTATCGCCGAAGGTGGCAAACAGGGTGCTGAAGGCGAGCTCGATTTCCGCATCGGCAAAATAGATCGCCGGATCGATAAAGCCGGAGATCCGTTCGCCTGCGGCCAGCACGTTGCCGCCCCACACATCGCCGTGGATCAAGGAGGGCTGGGCAGGTTCGCTGAGCCACCGTTCCAGGTGACCGGCGAGCGCTTCGATCCGTTTCATCAGGGAGCCCGGCAGCCGCCCCGACTCCATACCCTGGCGGGCCATTTCCAGCAGGCGCTGTTCGGCGAAGAATGTGCGCCAGCTACCGGTTTGCCGGTTGGGTTGATGCAGGCCACCGATAAGGGTGTCGTAGGGGAAGCCGAAATTCTCGGCGGTAATCCCGTGCAGGGCGGCCAGCAGATCGGCGGCATGAGCCTCAGTCGCCGCATTCAATCCGCCGCCGCTGGCAATGAATGTCATCAGCAGCAACGTGTCATCGGCGTGAACAACGGTGGGGACCGGCAAGGCGGAATGGCGGGCCAGGTATTGCAGCATCAGGCCTTCAAGGGCCAGGCCGCTTCCCGTTTGGCCGACCTTGGCAACGAGGGCTTCGCGTTTGGCAAAAGCAACTTTATAGACATCGCCGACACAACCGCCGCTTAAAGGCGACAGGCTGACGACGGGCTCGCCAATAATCTGTTCGATGGCGGTAGAAATATGATTTTGCATAGCGCTCATTGAGACGGGGGAATTTTCGGTGCGGCGATGCGATCGCTCTGGGCGCGCAGCGCACGGCGGGCCAGGGATTCGTAATAGCGTTGAAGGGCTAGATATTTTTCCTTGATGCTTTGTTCTTGTCGATTGCGCTGGTTGGTCGCGTTGTTTGTAACTTCTGCGCGGCGCTGCACGGTTTGATTTTGGCCACTACGTAGTTCGTCCTGAAGGATGGCGCGTTTCTGGGTTTCTGCGGTTTCCTGCCTTGTCGCCTTAATTTGGCGATTGCGGGACCTAGTCGTCTGACGCTTCAGGTTTTGTTCCATCATTTTGCGCTGCTGGACCTGTAGGAGCGCTTGATCGATTTGCATTTTTTTCAGTATTTGCAATTGCTCGTTCAGACGGATACGGGCTTCCTGGCGGGCTTTTAACTGGGCGATCGTGGGGGCCGCAGTGTTATCCTGAACAAACACCAACGCAGCGCCATTGATGTCACCAAGCGCCGGCATGACGGGGCCTGCATAAGACGCCCCCGTCATCATGGCTATTGCCAGTAAATCCGTGCTCAATCGTTTTAACATGCTCCCCGCATTATACTACAACGAGGTCGTTTTTTGAAATTTACAGGTGCTTGACGCGGATATCTTCGAGCAAACCCTTCGCGGCGTTGTCGATCAGATCGAGAACAACTTCGAAACCGTTACCGCCGACGTAGTAAGGGTCAGGGACGCTTTGCTCATCGACCGTCTCGGCATAATCCAGCATCAGCCGCACTTTATGCTCCAGACCGGGCGGGCAAATGGCCAGCAGATTGCGATGATTGTCTTGGTCCATAGCCAGCAGATAATCGAATTCGAGAAAATCATCGGTGCGGACGCGGCGCGCTTGTTGGCCGCTTATGTCGATACCACGCTTTAGGGCGGCTGCTTGCGAGCGCGGGTCGGGTGGTTCGCCGATATGATAGGCCGCCGTACCCGCCGATTCCATGGAGATCCTGTCACTCAACCCTTCGGCCGTGACCAGGGCGCTGAAAACACCTTCGGCGGTCGGCGAACGACAGATGTTGCCAAGACAGACGAAAAGAACTTTGACCAAGAGTATAGCCTCCGACAATTAAGTGCTCTTACCCGTCAATT
>CBFDEA010000379.1:0-2841 GCA_965603695.1 uncultured Rhodospirillaceae bacterium
TTGTCGGGCGTTGCCCATCCTGCCCGAAGTCAGTTGTTGTCTAGCCGGAGCGACGCGGATGCGATTCTCAAAATTCGCGGCGGCCTTCTTGCTGGGTACGGTGCCGTACGCCCTGATCGCCACATTTGCCGGATCCAGGAGTTCTCTCGATGACCCGAAACCGGCAATTCTTGCGGCCATCGGCCTGTCGGCCTTGTTTGCCGCGGCATGGACGATTTTGTTGAGACGCTATAGGGCCGAACAACGAGGGTAATGGTGTAACCGCCCCCTTACTTCCCCGCCCCCTTCCCATCCCGCAACACCAGCGCCACGGCAGTCATGGCGACGAGCATTCCTGATATTTCGAAAAGCGTCATGGTTTCGCCGAACAGGAAATAGGCCTCGATGGCGACGACCGGCGGCACCAGATAGAACAGGCTCGCGACTTTTGTCGCCGCCCCCTGCCTGATCAACAGATAGAGCAGCGACATGGCACCGATGGACAACACGACAACAAGCCATGACAGGGCGAAAATAAATTCGCCGGTCCAGATGATACGGCCTTCCTCGAAGACAAGGGTCAGGGCAAACATGGCCGCGGCGGCGGCGGCAAACTGAATAGCCGAGCCGGTCCGCAAATCCATATTGCCGCCATGGCGTTTTTGATAAAGGGTGCCCAGGGTGATGCCGCAGAGGGCGACGATACAGGCAATCACCCCTGCCCCATTGCCACTGTCGAGGACCAGATCATCGCCGACGACCAGGGCGACCCCGGCAAAGCCCAGCAGTAACCCTATCCATTGCCGGGCGCTGACCTTCTCGCCCAGATAGGGTCCGGCGGCAACGGCGGTCAGCAACGGTTGAATGCCGACGATCAAGGCCGCGACGGCGGCAGAGGTTCCCGTTGAAATAGCCCAGAAAACACTGCCTAAATAAAACCCGTGCATCAGCAGACCGACAACAGCCAGATGGCCAGCCTGAACCCAACTGGTCGGCCACGGGGCGCGCCAAATGATCCCCGCCGCGCTCAACAAGGCGGCGAGGATGCCAAAACGCAGGGCCAGGAAAATGAATGGCTCGGCGTGGGGTAAGCCCAGGCGGGCACCGATAAAGCCGGTGCTCCATAGCAGCACAAATATGCCCGGAGCCGCGAACGTCCAGGTACGCCTTAAACTGCTCATCCTTAGTCCTTAATCATCAGCTTGCGCGGTACGTTGGACAGGCATTGCGCGCCCTGCGCCGTGATCACGAAACTCTCGGTGATTTCAAGCCCCCAGGTGTCCATCCACAAGCCCGGCATGAAGTGAAGCGTCATGCCTTCACGCAGTTCGGTCTTGTCGCCAGAACGCAGACTCATGGTGTGTTCGCCCCAGTCCGGCGGGTAACTGAGACCGATCGAATAACCGGTGCGGTTATCCTTGACGATGCCGTGGCGTTTCAACACGGCGAAGAAAGCACCGGCGATATCTTCGCAGGTATTGCCGACCACGGCCTTTTGCAGGCCCTCCTCCAGGCCCTCCAGGACCGCCTTTTCGGCGTCGAGAATATCGACAGGCGGTTTGCCAAGAAAAATCGTCCGCGACAATGGGCAGTGATAGCGCTTATGGACACCGGCAATTTCGAAGAACGTCGCCTCGCCCGAACGCATCGGCTTGTCGTCCCAGGTCAGGTGCGACGCCGAGGCGTCCTCGCCCGAGGGCAGCAACGGTACGATAGCCGGATAATCGCCGCCCGCATCGGCCGTGCCCCGGATGGCGGTGCGGTAAATTTCGGCGACCAGTTCGTTCTTTTTCAGGCCCGGTTCGGTGAGCTCGAAAATTTTCGCGTGCATGGCCTCGACGATACCGCCGGCCTTGCGCATGTAATCCAGTTCGCGCGGCGATTTAACCACCCGCTGCCAGTTGACCAGACCGGTCGCGTCTTTGATGGTAGCGTTGGGTAAATGCTTGACCAGCGAGACGTAAGCGGCGGCGGAAAAATAATAATTATCCATCTCCACCGCGATTATCCCATTGGCCATTTTCCGGTCCGTGATCAGGCCGGACAGGTAATCCATGGGATGGCGCTGCGTCGATTGAACGTAATGGTCGGGATAATCAAGGATGTTGGCGTGCGGCAGATACGTCGTGCGCTTGGCGCCGTTGGCATCGATTCCGCGGCCATACCACAACGGATCGCCATCAAGGGTCAACAGGACGCACTGATGGACATAAAAAGACCAGCCGTCATAACCGGTCAACCAGGCCATATTCGATGGGTCGGTGACGATCAAAAGATCGATGCCCGCCTGCTCCATGGCGAGCCGGGCACTCTTCACCCGCGCATCATATTCGGCGCGCTCGAATTGCAGGGTCGGTGGTGACATTATTAGAATCTCCCCAAAAGTCAGATTGCACCTTTGCACCGACCCGGATTGTTGACAATGATGTTCTGTGTTGTCACCGAAAATGTATAATACCCAACCTGACATTGAGCAAAAGAAGGAAAACCACAGTGCGATCATGCGACACCTGTCCCGGCACCACCGATTGCGCCGGGATCAATCTGCACCCGATTCTTTTGCAGGTGTACGGGCTTTACGCGGGCGGGGTGACGGACAAATTCGACATCCTGTTTTCTCTGGACGAGGCCAGCGAAGCTCTGCTTGAACGCTATGACGATCAGGTCTCCAAAGCTTGCTGGACCAAGGCGGCGCTGCTGGCCATCGCCGACATTATCGCCGCGGCCAAAGACCAGGATAAAGACCAGGACACCAATACCCTGATCAGTTCCGCCGTCGCCGCTTTTGAGCGTTTCCCCTGGCAAATCACCGAACTGCTTGAACAGGCCGCCGATCTGTATCAGGCAATTGTCGAGCGAGAC
>CBFDEA010000380.1:0-2839 GCA_965603695.1 uncultured Rhodospirillaceae bacterium
ATCAATCCCTGTGGAAGACCCGCAGGCCCCGGAAATTGGCTATTTTGTTGAAGATATGATCGATACCCTGGCCGATGCCGGTGGCGTCGGACTGGCCGCCCCTCAGGTTCATGTGCCAATCAGGCTGGTGATTTTCAAGGTTCCCGCCGCGCGCGCCGCCGCCGAGCGTTATCGTACCGCTGGTTTGGATGAGGATTCGGAGGAAATTCCCCTGACCGTGCTGATAAATCCAGTGATCGAGGCCATCGGCAACGAAACCCACGCCGCTTACGAGGGCTGCCTGTCGATTCCTGAGATGATGGGTGAAGTTCACCGCCCGATTCACATCCGTTATAGCGGCCTGGGCCTGGACGGCGAGCCTATCGTGCGCGAGGCCAAGGATTTTCACGCGCGAGTCGTTCAACACGAATGCGATCATCTGGACGGGATTCTTTATCCGCAACGGATATCGGACATGCGGACTTTCGGCTATAATGAGGAATTGAAAAAATCTATCGTCGCCAATGACGACGAGCAAGAGGAGACGACATGAACCGCGACAACCAGGAACTGCGCGATCTGATTCTGTTGGCGACCCTGCCTCATGTCGTCTTCGAGGGCTGGACGAAAACCGCCATGGACGCCGGTATCAAAGACTTAAGTGATTTGTCGGGGGCCTCGAGCGAAGGCGCGTTTAGCGGTATGAGTGACCTGGCCCAGCATTTTTCAGACTGGGCCGACCGTCGCATGGTCGCCGACATGGCCAAGATCGATATGGTTCCCTTGAAAATCCGTCAGCGCATCGCTACGGGTGTCCGCTGTCGCTTGCAAGTCCTAGCCCCGCACCGTGAAGCCGTGCGCCGCGCCCTGACCTACATGGCCCTGCCGCAGCACGCCGGGTTGTCGCTAACGTGCACCTACAATACGGTCAGTGAAATCTGGTATGGCACGGGCGACGAAAGTGCCGACTTCAGTTTTTATTCCAAGCGTGCCCTGCTGGCCCCGGTATTGGCCTCTACCACGCTCTACTGGCTTGCCGATGAAGGCGACGATGCGGGCGATTTCCCGCAGACATGGGATTTCCTCGATCGCCGGATCGGCGAAGTCATCAAGCTGATCCAGGCCCGCGTCAGGCTGAGCAACCGCCTGGGCGAATTGCCTTCACCCTTGTCGTTCTACAAGCGCTTCGCCTCGGCCGTCGGGGCGAAGCGCTAAATAATCTATTCGTCGACCGGGTTTTCCGGAACGGACGCCGTCTGTTCGGCCCGGAAGTTGTCGAGGGCCTGGGCGGCATTGTCATCGGACAGGGCGATGATGGCAGCGGCCAGCATTGCCGCGTTGACGGCTCCGGCTTTACCGAGCCCCAGGGTGCCGACGGGAACGCCGCCGGGCATCTGGGTCATCGCCAGCATGGCATCGAGGCCACCCATCATCTTGCCTTCCATGGGGACACCGAGAACCGGCAGGGGCGTCAAGGCGGCGGCCGAGCCGGGCAGGGCGGCTGCCATGCCGGCACCGGCGATAATCACTTTCAGGCCGTTCTCACGCGCACTGCGGGCATAAGCCTCCAGTCGCTCAGGCGTCCGATGCGCCGACATGATTTTGCTCTCGTGGGCGATGCCCAGGGATTCAAGCCGATCGGCTGCATGTTTCATGGTTTTCCAGTCGGACTGACTGCCCATAATGATACCAACGACGGGTGATGAGGCGTTCATAAGTGTCTCCAAAACGTCTGAGTTCAGCAAAGCCGCGCATTATATAGACTGAATTCTCTTTATCAACGGGCAACCGGGATGTTAGCCTTTTTATAGCTTTATTGGGGGCACACGATGGCTGAAATTCCTGTTTCGTCACCGATCAGTACGATTCTTCCTGCCGATAAGCACGCGAAGGACCAACAGCGCAGACGCGAACAGAGCGAAAAAGACGAAGCGCCTGTAGATGATGCGATGCTGGAGGGTGAGCGCGATGTCTTCACCGTGATGGACATTCCCGCAGATGAGGTGACGCCCAGGGTTCAGGAAACCCTGAGCCAGATCATGGCAGAATTTGAGAAGTTGCGTGATCAGTTGAGCCACGCCCGCTCTCATATCCTGTATCTTGAGGAACTTTCCGAAAGCCATACCTATCTTCCGGTCATCAATCGTCGTGGCCTGCACCGCGAGTTGTCGCGCATGTTGGGCCTGGGGGTCCGTGCCGGTGTGGTCAACACCTTCGTTTGTTTTCATATTCGCAATATAGAGAACATTCGCCGCAAGTTTGGCCATGGGGCGGCCGAG
The DNA here is from genome assembly GCA_965603695.1 of uncultured Rhodospirillaceae bacterium. Lineage (GTDB taxonomy): Bacteria > Pseudomonadota > Alphaproteobacteria > Rhodospirillales > JABHCV01 > JACNJU01. The sequence goes on from CBFDEA010000380.1 coordinate 2,259, forward strand.
GCCGGGTTGATCTGGGCTGCCGAATGCTTAAGGGCGCTGAGCCGCGATACCGACATTGTCGGTTCCATGGGTGGCCACGATTTTGGCCTTATCCTGACCATGGCCGATAGCGAAAGCGCCAGCGAGACATCAACGGCGATGGCCCGCGCCCTTGAGGACGGCTCGTTCCCGTGGGACGGTGAAAGGCTGTCCCTTGAGGCCGCTTACGGATTGCATACCTTCGTCGCTGGCGATAGCGCCGAAACCGTTATGGCGCAGGCCGACGATGACTTGCTTGTGCGGGAACGTGAAATTGACGCTAGGCAATGATATCGGGCAGGATCTGGCTTTCCAGATGGATAATTTGATCCTTGATCGATAACTTGCGCTTTTTCAGGCGCTGGACCTGGACCTGGTTGTAGCCGCTATCTTCGATTAGCCGGTTAATCACGTCGTCAAGATCGCGATGTTCGGTGCGCAATTCGGCCACCTTGTTGCGTATGCTGTCGAAATCATTCATCGCCGTCGATAGTACCAGAATTTTCCCGATAAATCGCCAACCTATATTGCATCTTGGGGATGGCGGCGCTGGATTTTTCTAC
>CBFDEA010000381.1:0-2825 GCA_965603695.1 uncultured Rhodospirillaceae bacterium
TCTTCGTAATAGGAAAAGAAATTGAAATAGCGCAGACGGTACGGACAGTTGTTGGCGCAGTAGCGCGAACCGACGCAGCGGTTATAAATCTGGGCGTTCAGACCATCGGGCGTATGGTAGGCGGCGGAAACCGGGCAGACCGGCTCGCAGGTCGCCGAATTGCACTGCTGGCACATCATCGGCATGAACGAGGCCCCGTGCTCCTGGGTGTCGCGGACCCGCTCGTTGCCCAAATTCGGCTCGTCCCAGTAGCGTTCGATGCGCAGCCAGTGCATGCCCTGTCCGTTTTCGAACTTGTCCTCGCCGACGACGGCGAGATTGTTCTCGGCGTAACAGGCGACCGAACAGGCGTTGCAGCCGGTGCATTTATCAAGGTCGATGACCATACCCCACATGTGTTCGTATTCGTGGAAGCCGCCTTCGTCGATGCTGCGGCGGTAGCGCGACCAGTCTTCGATAAAGTTTCTGACGAGAGACATGGCTTAAGACTCTCCTTCGTTGCGGCGTTGCTGTTCGGCGGTGATGGTGGCGACAATCTTGCGTCCGTGTTGGGTTTCGCTGTTGCCCATTTTAATCAGGCGACCGGCGCGACCGGCGGCGGCGATGCTTGCCCTGGTGCCGTAAAGGGCCAGCTCGCCGGTCCTGGCGTCGCTGCCGGGCTGAAGGATTTTCAATGGATTGACGCCGCGGCCCTTGGCGTAGCGACCATATTCCGTGTGGCCCTGACCCATGGGCACGGCGACGACATCGACATGGATGCCTTTATAGATGTAGACAGGCACTTCAATGGTGCCTTCCGACGTCGTGATCTTGATGACGTCACCTTCCTCGACACCCAGTTTGGCGGCGGTGACGGGATGAATCTCGGCCCACGAATTCCACACCACTTTGCTGATCTGATCGGGCGATTCCTGAAGCCACGGTAAATTGGCGTGGCGGCCATCGTAAAGTGTGCCACGCGGTGTCGGCACCAGAAAATAGGGGAATGCCGGGTCGACACCTTTGATGTCCATGTCGGTGACGTTGATGTTGAGCGTAAACGCTTTATGGTCGACCGGTATTTGCAGGCGACCGTCTTGCAGAATTCTGTTCCACAGGCGATTGTCGATGGGATCGTCGGGGCTTGCGTCGGCTCCTTTAAGAACACCGGGAATGGTTGCCAGGGCGCTTTGCAGATAGCCGTAGTAATCCGCCAACCCGTCGTAGGTGTCAGGGTTGTGCATGGCGTTGAAGGCCAGTAACAGGTCGCCGAAACTGCGGGTGCCCGGATAGATCGGCTCCATGAGCGGCTGCTGGAAGGCGATTTCGTGCTCCGCGCCCTGATAGGCGGCGACGTGGGTGCCCCAGTCTTCCAGGGCCGAGGCCATGGGCAGCACGACATCGGCACGGGCCGTCGTCTCGTCCATAAACTGGCTGAAGGCGACCTTGAAGGGAATTGCGTCGAACTTTTCGGTCAGGCCCAGATGGCTGGGTGCGGCGAACAGCGGGTTGCATCCGTCATAGAAGACGGCGTCGATCCTGCCGGCCCCGGCGGCGTCGCCAAAACGGCTCAAGTCGGACGTGCCACCGCTTTGGGCGGCCAGTTGCGGCAGCGCGAACCCGGCACTCGCTTCGATGGTTTCGCCGATATTGCCAAGTAGGATATTGAGCAGCATCGCCGCCTGTACGCACTGGTAACCATGAACATGACCGGCAGCCGAGAAGCCCGCTATGACCAGGCTTGGCGCGCGTTCTTTCAAGTGGCGGGCGATGCGGATCAGCCGGTCGCCGGCGATGCCGGTAATTTTGGTGGTCTTCGAGACGCCGTATTCGTCGATCAGTTTGAGAGCGTCGGCGGGCAAGGCCGAACTGTCCATGCGTTCTTTATGAATAAGAACATTGGCCAGCCCAAGAGCCATAGCGCCTTCACTTCCCGGGCGCAGGGCGACCCACAGATCGGCGTTGGAACCGGTCAGCGACATCGACGGTTCGGCCTGGACCAACATGCCGCGATCGGTGCCGGAACGGAACTTGGCGTAGTCCCCCGAGAATTGAATTGGCGACATCCAGGTGCCGAGGAAGTCGGCACCAAAGGACAACACCATTTTCGCCTTGTCAAAGCGCAGCCTCGGCATCGACTGGCCCAGCATGTCCTGACAGACGGCCTGCCAGACCTTGCTATTGATCGTCTCGTGCAGGAAATGATTGGTTGAACCGAGGGCCGTCAGGTGGGCCTTCACGAGGACGCTTTGGTGGCCGCTTATGGTGCCGGTCAGCCAGGCGAAGCGGGCACCTGAAAGGCCTGAACTCGGCCCGGTTTTCTCTTCTATCAGGGCCAGCGCGTCTTCCCAGGTGGCCTCATTGAGGGCACCGCCCGTGCGGATCAGCGGCTTTGTCAGGCGGTCCGGGTTGTAGTGCGTCTGCAAGCCGGCCTGGCCCATTTGGCATAGTTTGCCCGTGTTGATCGCCGACGTCGGGTTGCCTTCCAACTTGAGCACCCGGCCTTCGCGAACCCGACCGCGGACCCCGCAGGTGGCCGGGCATTGCAGGCAGGTCGAGGCATAGTGGACGCCGACGCCGGGAATAACGAATTCTTCCGGCGACAGGTAGGGAATGACTTCTTCGGCGCCTTCTTCCGACGTGATGTAGGACGGCCCATCGCAACCGGCGACCGTGGCGGCGACGCCACCAACTCCCATGACTTTGAGAAAATCCCTGCGATCAAATTCGATTTTGCTCATTGCCGGTACATTCCCTATAGGCTTCTTACTTGTGACATTTCTGGCAATCGAAGGGACCGTCATTGGCCTCGTGGCAGCGGGTACAGAAGCCCATGGTCAGGGGTT
>CBFDEA010000382.1:0-2821 GCA_965603695.1 uncultured Rhodospirillaceae bacterium
GTCGCCATACGCGCTTTGTTGTCGAGACGTCAAAGCTGGAGCAACGGCTGCAGGCTAAAGCCGCGAAGATTTGAGCCAGAGTAAAACGCCATGAGCAAAGACGAAAAGCAGGCGCGCCGCGAAGTCCCGACCTACTGTTACCAATGTGTTGCCGGCCCCGACCTTTTAACAGTCGGTGTCGAAGACGGGGTGGCGACGGAGGTTCAGCCCAACTTCGCCTCGGCCAACGTTCATCCGGCGGCCGGCAAGGTCTGCGTCAAGGCCTACGGGCTGATCCAGAAAACCTACAACCCGCACCGCATCAAAACGCCGATGAAGCGGACCAATCCGAAAAAAGGACCTGATGAAGATCCGGGATTTGTCCCGATATCATGGGATGAAGCGCTCGATCTGGTCGCCGAAGAACTTAACGAAGCCCGGGCCAAGGGACTTAACGACGAATCCGGCTACCCGCGCGTCGCCGCCAGTTTCGGTGGCGGCGGAACACCGACATCCTACATGGGAACGTTTCCCGCCTTTCTCGGTGCCTGGGGGCCGATCGACGCCGGTTTTGGCAGCGGCCAGGGCGTCAAGTGTTATCATTCCGAACATCTTTATGGCGAATACTGGCACCGCGCCTTTACCGTCGCCCCCGACACGCCACTCTGCGAATACGTGCTGTCATTCGGCAGCAATGTCGAGGCATCCGGCGGCGTCTGCGGCGTTAAACGCCACGCCGATGGCCGGGCGCGGGGGATGAAACGGGTGCAACTGGAGCCGCATCTTTCGATCACCGGCGCCTGTTCGGCGGAGTGGATTCCGCTACGACCGAAAAGCGACCCGGCTTTCCTGATGGCGATGATCCATGTCCTGCTGCATGAACGCAAATGGGAAGAGCTTGATCTCGACTTCATCAAACACCGCACCTCATCGCCCTACCTGCTTGGCAAGTTCGGCTATTACATGCGCGACCCCGAAACCCGCAAGCCGCTGATCTGGGACGCCAACACCGACAAACCGGTGCCCTTCGACACGCCGGGTGCCGATCCGGTTCTCGAAGCGGTGTTTCTCGTCGAACGCGGCATCGAAGTCGGTGCCGACGGCAAGGAATGGCAACACGTCAACGAGCGTTGTCAGACGGCCTGGGAGAAACTGGTCGAGCATACCGAGCCCTACAGCCCGCTGTGGGCAGCGCAAATTTGTGATGTGCCGGTCAAGACCATCCGCCGCATCGCCAACGAATACCTTGAACACGCCCGCATCGGCGAGACCATTGAAATAGATGGGCGGACGTTGCCGCTCAGGCCGGTCGCCATCACCCTGGGCAAAACCGTCAACAACGGCTGGGGCGGCTTCGATTGTTGCTGGGCGCGGACCTTGCTGGCCTGTCTGGTCGGCGGACTTGAAGTCCCCGGCGGAACGCTCGGCACCACGGTGCGCCTGAACCGGCCCGCGACATCGCGCCAGGCCAGTGTCAAAGCCTCACCGGACGGCTTTATGGACTATCCCATGAACCCGACGACAAAGGAGGACTGGGTCTCCAGGCCGGAAGTACGCAACGCCAACCGGACACTGATTCCGCTGGTCGCAAATTCGCCGTGGAGTCAGGCCCTGGGGCCGACCCACATCGCCTGGATGTTGCAAAATGACACGCCGGAAAACTGGCCGGAACCGACGCTGCCCGATGTCTGGTTCGTCTACCGGACCAATCCGGTGATCTCCTTCTGGGATACGGATTCCATAGCCGATACGGTTTCCAAATTCCCCTTCACGGTGTGTTTCGCCTACACCCCCGATGAAACCAACCACATGGCCGATATCCTGCTGCCCGAATGCACCGACCTTGAAAGCCTGCAACTGATCCGCATCGGCGGGACCAAGTACTTCGAGCAGTTCTGGGACCATCAGGGCTTCGCCCTGCGCCAGCCCGCCGTCGAGACGCAAGGCGGGGCCAAGGATTTCACCTGGATTGCCACCCAGCTTGCCAAACGCACCGGCCTTCTGGAAGCTTATAACGAAGCCATCAATAAGGGAGCCGCCGGGGTCCGTTTGAAAAGCGATGTCGTCGACTGTTCCCTGAATGTCGAAGAAGAGCACTCCGTCGAGGAAATCTGGGACGCCGTCTGTCGGGCCGCCAGTGTCGAGATGTCGAACGGCGACAATCAGGACGGCCTGGATTACTACCGCGAACACGGGCTGAAGGTGATCCCTTACGAACGCTTGAACTGGTATCTCTATCCGGAGATCGAAGATCAGAACTTACGCTTCGAGATGCCTTATCAAGAGCGCCTCTATAGGACCGGCAAGCAACTCGCCAACCGGCTTCATGAAAGCGGCATTAGCTGGTGGGACGCGCAACTTGACGAGTACGAACCGTTGCCCGTTTGGCAGGACTTCGGGGCCCTGTGGGAACGCGCCCTTGAGGATAATTTCAATATCGACATCGGTGATTATCCATTCTGGTTGGTGACCTCGCGTTCCATGCAATATGCCTGGGGCGGCAACGCCGATATCCAGATGATCCGCGAAGTCGCCGCCAACATCGCCGGTCACGGCGGCGTTATCATCAATACCGGGCGGGCCGGGGAGCTGGGCATCGGCCATGGCGACCTGATTGAAATTACCTCGCCACTGAATGCGACGCGGGGCCGGGCTATCTTGCGCGAAGGGGTGCGCCCCGACACGCTGGTCATGATCGGCCAGTTCGATCATTGGGCGACGCCGCTGGCGAAAACCTTCGAGACGCCAAGCATGAACAAGCTGGTGCCCATGCTCATGGACCTGACCGATTCCACCGGGTCCGGGTCTGACCTGGTGAAAGTCTCGATCACGCGTATTGGAG
>CBFDEA010000383.1:0-2817 GCA_965603695.1 uncultured Rhodospirillaceae bacterium
CGCCGCCTGGAGCGGTTCATTGAGCCAGGAGGCGATCATGGAACTGTGCCAGCGCTTCGAGGTGCCGTGCGGTCCGCTCAACACCATCGCCGACATCTTCGAAGACCCCCATATCGCCGCCCGCGGCAACCTTGCGACGATCGACGATGCGGATGCGCGGATCGGCTCGGTGGTGGTTCCTTCGGTGATGCCGCGATTATCGGAAACGCCGGGTCAAATAGACAGTCTCGGCCCCGAACTGGGTGCCGACAGCGAGCAGATTTTGAAGGAAGTCCTCGGCTTCGACGATGATCAGATTGCCGCCCTGAGGGAAGCCGTCGCCATCAGCGTCGCCCGCCATTTATCGAGTTGCTTGCGGCGCTTGTTGGCGAAGGCCTGCCCCTTGCTTTTGTTGGCGTCGCCGAAATATTTTTCGTGCCAGGCGGCCTGTTTGGCGACCCGGCGCATGGCCGCCAGAGTCGCCATGTCGTGGCTTCTGGCATCGGGCGCCCGCCAGGCGGCAAGCTGGTTGCCGCGAATATTGGTTTTCCCGGCATTCAGGGCGGCGGCTTTTTGCGCTTTATGATTGGCATTGAGTGCGCTCATGCGGGCCCGGTCGACGGCCTTGCGGTCCAGGGTCAATGCTTCATTTCGTTGCTGGTTCCAGTACTTCAGGACCTTCATCTTGTAGCCGTGGGCGCGTTTAGGGGTGGTCGAATGATAATGCCCCGATGCCTGGGTCCAGGACTTTGTGGTCTTGTAAAGACCGCTTAAAAATTGGGCGGCGTAGCCAACGTTAGCGGCCGGGTCGATGGCCTGTTCCAGGCTGGCGAAGGTGTCACCGTGATAAAATAAGTTAATCTGCATGCAGCCGACATCGATGTTGCTGATGCCGCGGCCTTTAAGGGCGCGCACGTAGTTCAGGGCGGCTTGCTTGTCGGGGAAGTAATTGCCCTTGCCAAGCGCCGTCACCGTCCATGGCCAGGCAAAATTTTCCTGTTCCACGGCGTCCCACCGGCCCGTTTCGGCCAGCGCAATGGCTTTTAGCAGGTGTCGGGGAATGCCTTCTTCGCGCTCCACGCGCGCGGTCTGTTCGTCGCATAATTGCCATGCGTTTCCAATGGCTTGCGTTGTTCCGGCGGCGACGGCTTGGGGCCCGTAAAGGGCCGCCGTCAAGGTCGCGAGGATCGCTAAAATTCGTTTATCCATAAGCCATGCTCCATAGTCCCACTAGGATACAAAGCAATGGTCGTGCCAATTAAGTGTCAGGGTTTGGTTTTGTCGCCTTCGCCAAGCGATCGTTGCATCAGCACCTGGTCGAGCCATTGGCCATGTTTGTAGCCGAGCGCGGGCATGACGGCGCAATGTTCGAATCCTTGAGCGGCATGCAGCTTGATCGAGGCGGCGTTCTTTGAATCGCCAATAACGGCGATCATTTGTCGGTAGCCAAGGGCGGTGCATTGGACGATCAGGTCTTCCAGCAAGGTCCCGCCGATGCCTAAGCCCTGGTACTTAGCATCGACATAAACGCTGTTTTCGACGCAATAGCGATAGGCCGGGCGGGGCCGGTAGCTGCTGGCATAAGCGTAACCTCTGACCACTCCTTCATATTCTGCGACGCGGAAGGGGTAGCCGGCACTTGTTGCGGCTTGCATGCGGCGGCGTATCTCTGCCACATCGGGTGGGTTTTCTTCCCAACTGGCGAGGCCGTGCTCGACATGGTGGGCGTAGATTGCCTGCATGGCGGCGCAGTCGTCTTCCCTGGCGTCGCGCACGGTGATGGCGTTCATGAGGGCGCCAGGATCTTGGGGTCGATGCCGACGAGGTTCTCGATAAGTTGGCTGACGCCCTTCTTCAGTTGCTCAAAGCCCTCCGCCCGGACGATTTTTGCTTCATTCATATAAAGCGCCCGGTTGATTTCTATCTGCAGGGCATGCTGGCCTTCTTCAGGCTTTCCGTAATTCTCCGTGGTGAAGCCCCCGGCGTAGGGGGTGTTGCGGGTGACCACGTAGTCCATGGATTGCAGCGCCTGTTCGACCAGATCAGTGAGCGCCGGTGCGCACGACGCCCCATAACGGTCACCGAGAATGAAATCGACGCGGCGAAAGCCGGGGTCGCGGTCCATGGGGCCGCCGACCGACGGCATGGAATGGCAATCGATCAGCAAGCAGCCGCCGAAACGTTCCCGGGCCTCGCCAAGCAGTCCCTGCAAGGCGGCGTGGTAGGGGAAATAGGTCGCCTCGATGGCCTTGCGGGCATCCTCGAAGCGTATTTTCCCGGCGTAGACTTCGTCACCGCTGACGACCACCCGGGCCATGGTGCCAAGCCCGGCGGCGACCCTGGTTGAGGTCGTGTTGATGTGCGCGGGCAGGACGTCTTCGAACATTGCCGGGTCAAGCTCGAAGGGCTCGCGGTTGGCATCGACGTAAACCCGGGGGAAGTGGGCGCGCAACAACGGCGCCCCGAAACTCGGCGCGGCGGAAAATAGTTCATCGACGAAGGCATCTTCGGAGCGGCGTAAGGAAAGCGGGTCGAGGCGCGAGGCATCGATAAAAGTCTGGGCATAATCCTGGCCGCTGTGCGGTGATGCGAAGACCACCGGCATCGACCACTGCTGTGGGCGAAGGATATCGAAGGCGGCGGAGACGCTGTTGTTTAATGTATCGTGCATGGAATTCTATTAGCACAGGTAGCCATGTGGTGCACTAGGGCTTGCCAAGTCGGGCGGATCAGACTAAAAACCCCTTCCTTGACGGCGTTTCGGCGTCACCAAGACCAAGGGCGCGTAGCTCAGCGGGAGAGCACTGCATTGACATTGCAGGGGTCACTGGTTCAATC
>CBFDEA010000384.1:0-2816 GCA_965603695.1 uncultured Rhodospirillaceae bacterium
ATCGGAAAACCCCGGCATGTTGAGGGCCGGGACAATATCGGCCACCGTCAGGGCGGTGGCGATGGCAATATCTAGATTGGCAGGATCGCCCGGGCTGGCGCCGGCGACAACATGCAGCGCGACATCGATATTCTTGTTGTTGATGCTCGATTTGCCATTAACTGTAACGTCCCATTTGTTCTGCTGACGCTTACCCACGAAGGTCATGTCCTTGATGTCGAAGGGTCGGAACAGGGAAACCTTGATGCTGTCTTTCGAGGTGCCGTTGATGACCAGATCACTGGCCCCCGTCGTGCCTTGATCGAGCTTCAATTCGACGGCGAAGGCGGGCTCTGCCCCCTTCAAGGAAGCGGTCAACGCGGCGCTAATGGTAGCGTCGTAAAGTCTATTTCCCTGCGCGTCCTTCGCGGTTTTGATGGCCAGGACGGCGTCCTTGAAAGACTTGGCTCCGGGCAGGTCTTTTAAATCCAGCGACGGCAGTGCGGCCTGTAATTGAAGGTTATCGAGCACCTGCGCCAGAATCGTCGCCGAAGCGGCCTTAGTGTCATCTGTGGCCGCATTGGCATCGTAGGCAAACAAGTTGCCTGGCAGGGTGGCGATCATGGGCAGGCTGGAAGTTGTCGCCCCGGCAGCGTTGAGAAGGTTGCCAATCGGCCCGCCGGAAACCGAACCGCTGGCGAACATGTTGATCCCGGCCTTTAGATCGAGTGTATCGCCGGCACCCGACAGCGCCGCCGACAAAGTCTGCGGCAGATTTGATTTTGATAAGCCCGTCGCCCCGTCGCCCTGACCGACAATGACAAATGCCAGTGACGAGAAAGCAACCTGATCGAAAGGCGTTCCACTGCCCAGCGGGACGAAAGTCTTGAGATTAAATTTCTCTGGAATGATTGCGGCGGCTGGATTGCCGCCAACGGAAAAGCCGATCAGCGTCGCCTTAACGCCCTTTATTGTCAGACTTGCCGTTGTCGTGTTGGCGTTCTGGTCCGTCTGGACATCACTGACGGCTAATTCCCCAAGGCCAGCAACATTGGCCAAATCGCTTACGGCCTGTCCGGCGGTCTGTGTTGTGGTCTGGGTCTGGGTCGCGGTTTGGGCCTGTGCCGGGAGCACAGAAATAATCCCATACATCAGTACGATAAGGGGAAATAGCCAAAGTTTATGGATGGCTCCACGTCGCCAAATCCCAAAGTCAGAACTTCCCATCATTAAGCGCCCCCCCCCGAGAATCCCAATGGAAACCTTACAGTAAAATACCCATAGAGTCCGTAATGCTTTGCAAGCAAGCTAGTGTTTAATCCGACTGGACCACAAGTATCAGATGTAACACTCATGTCGGTTTTCCTTCTAAAGCAATATCTTGCAGCTGTTTCGGATCATGAATGTGTAGCACCCTACCCCGTCGTTCGATTATTTTTTCGTGGTTTAACTTGGCCAGAATTCTCGCCACCGTCTGCCGCGTTACCCCCGCCCTGGCGGCTAATTCAAGCTGGGTCGGCACCGGGTAGACCCTGTGCTGGCGACTGTTGCCGGGGTCGATTTCGACCTGACCCGCCAACTCGTTACACAGGCGTTGCTCGGCATTCATCAGGCTCAGGTTTGCAATACGCTCGTTGGCATTGCGCACAATGACGGCGAGACGGCGCAAAAGAACCAGGGCCGGCTTCTCATAGCTTGTGACCAAATCAAGAAACTGCTGCCCGGCCATCCTACCGACCGCGCATTCACTTTTGGCAATGACCGTCGCCGAGCGCGGTTGGTCATCAAAGACTGACAGTTCCCCGAAAAAGTTCCCCGATTGAAGCAAATCAAAATGAACGTCCCGGCCCGTGTGGGCACTCCTTAACAATTGAACGTGACCCGAATATAAAAAGCAAACGTCACGATCTTTATCGTCCTGGGCAATGATCAACGCCCCGGCCCCGTAAGTTCGCCATTCAATGGATTTGGCAACCTCCTTACGAACGCTACGCGGCAGTCCCTGAAAAAATAGAAACCGGCTCAATGCCGCGTCCGGGGCCAGCCTGGGATCAGGAATGCCTTCGGGCGCGTCCGGCCAGGGAAGAGTTTTCCCCTCGCCCATATCGACATTTGAATTTTTCACTGTTCCGCCCTCTGTTCAAATTACCCGAGTCCGGGTCAAATGTTATTGAGGGTATTTTTGCGGAAATGTTCATATATAACAAATATATTTAATTCATATTTGCTATTGGGAAACTCAATCAGAGTGACTTTTCTCTGTGGCGATCCAGATGCTTTCCACCGGATGTCCCAGTTCGTGTAGATCGCCAAGAATGGAGACAATCCGCGGTGTCAATTCGGTGCCGGCGTGGATAAACAACCTGCCATCTGCGGTATAGATATCGCGGGCCAGGAAGGAAGCTTCCGGCAGCTTGTTAAGGGGACACAATTCACCTTCCAACTGTGGCCGCTCAGTTGTCGGCGCGGCACCGCCCAAAATTTCCGGACTATCGGGAAGACCACGGGCTTCGACACCAATGACCTTTTCGGGCTCGTCGGGCAATCCCCTGACCTCTACCGGGCCGGATTTGTCGCGTTTCTTTACAGGTTTGATCTTGAGCGGAATTTTTGAATTTCGGAAAAGCGGTTGCTGCTTTGGCAACAGCTCGAGACCCGGCTCCGACACAGGTTCACTTTCCGGCTTGGAGATTTCATCGAGGATGCCGTCGACATCCATGGCGGTGTAATTTTCTACCGCCTTAAGCCATGCATCCGTTTTTACCTGGGCCAGCAGTTTAGCCAGGCGTTTTTCCAAGCCGTCTTTTGAGACCGGCTTAATCAGAAATGCATTGACG
>CBFDEA010000385.1:0-2814 GCA_965603695.1 uncultured Rhodospirillaceae bacterium
GATATTGAATGCGCCCAGTTGGAGGTACCCTTTTCCACTCTTCATAGGCAGCAGACGCCTCTTTCACAGCAAGATTGACTTCGTCTGCGGAGGATAGAGGTACATTACCAATAATTTTTGCTGTGGCAGGATTTACGACTTTCAGCGTTTCAGCAGATTGAGATTCCTGCCATAAACCCCCATAATAATTCATTATCGTTGAAGCTTTTTGTTCCATGATTCACCTTTTTGTTAAAGATTTTGGGTTGTTGTCACCTGGGTAATAATATCAACTTCTTCTAATTCTTTAAAAGAGGCTATGGGTTTTTCGAAATAGGCATAAACCCCTGCTTCAAGGAGCCTCTTTTTGGTCTGGCCTTCGTCTTTAAAGGCTGTAATCATAATGGCTTTGCCTTTCGGATGAATTTTTTGTATTCTCTTTAAAATTTCGTCCCCGTCAATTCCGGGCAATTTCAAATCTATGAAGATGATATCGGGCTTTTCTTTTTTCACCTTGTCGAGGATGAAGGTCATATCCTTGAAGTCGCGTGGTAATTTTTCATCAACCACGACCTTCATGCCATATTTACGAGCATCGGCGATCACGCCATTTCGTAGATCAGAAGAAAAAGCATCGTTTTCAACCGCGATGGCTACTTTCAGAGTGGAAGGTTCGGCATTATTCTTTCGAGCCTGTTCAGCGGCCAGGTTGATGGCCTCCGAAAGATATTTATCGGCACTGGAAAGTACCGCAAACATATATTTATAGCCTTTGTCAAAAAGCGATAGCGAGGCGCCGTTTCCTTGTACGAACGGCATTTTGTATTTCTCTGCCACCGGGGCAACCGCAGCTGTGGTACTGGTGCCGTAGGGCCCAAGTAGAAAATTAACTTTGTCTTTTGTAATGAGACGTTTGGCAAATTTTGCGGCTATCGCAGGGTTAGATTCATCATCGTAATATTTGATGCTGATCTTGTGTTTCACACCGCCAATGCTGATGCCCCCGTTTTCATTGATAATCTTCTTGGCTGTTTCATAGCCTTTTTTGGCATGCTTTCCGTTGATGCGGTACTGGCCAGTCAACGACATCGGCGCCCCAAGGTTTATCACCTTGCCAGAATCAGCAATGCCGACAGATGGCATGCCAATTCCTGCGCCCGCTATCATAACGACTGACACAAATGCTTTTTTGATTGAATAATTCATACCCCTGCCCTTTTTTTAGTATTAGTTATTTTCCTAATTTACCTTAGAAAGGCAACCCCCTCTATAAGGGAACTCCCTAGTATCAACAAAGGGGCTACGGGCATTCCGCCAATTGTGGCCTGCCTGTAGGCTGCGTAGCCACAGGCGGGCAAGCCAGTACTCTCGTTATCGTCCGAATTGGGTCAGAAGCAGCACTAAGCCGCGACCAAAAACTTGGTCCGCTTCACCTCCCTAAGCAGAAGTTTCTGAAAATAAAATCCGCTTAGCGTAGGGAAGTACCGAACTACGTGAACAACTTACTTAATCCCAACCTGATGCAGAACTGGATTCCCGCCTGCGCGGGAATGACGGTTGTGGGGTGTGGGGATGACGGTGGCGGATTGGGTCTTGAGTGACGAAAGGGGCGGTGCTCGTTTTATGGTTTGCTGCGCTCGGGGCCTCTCCCCCACTCCCCACGCAACCCTTGACATTTTCCCTATCTTGGAATATATTCTTATTTGCTCTTTGTCATCGTCAAGAAGAATGCGGAGCGTGGGTTTTGGCTTTTTTGGCTGGTCAATCTGTGTTTCGGAAGCGGTTTCCCGCATGGTGGAATGGCTTCGTTTCTCAATATTTTTTTATGTGTTTTGTTGGGGGCGAGGGCTTAAGTCATTGAAAGTGCAGGATTGTGGATTCTGCCCGCAATGACAACAATGACGCTTAAGGGGCTGGCGGCTTAGCTCTGGGCGAACTCGGCCTCCAGGTAGGCTGTGATGGTTTTGGAGTCATAGAGCCATTTTACGTTACCCGCGGCCTCTTCGATGCGCAGGCACGGGACTTTGTGTTTGCCGCCCTGGTCGGTCAGTTCGGCCTTGAAGGCTAAGTTATTTTTGGCGTCTCTTAGTTCTATGTTCAAGGCGTGCTTGCGCAGTTGGCGTCTGACTTTGACGCAAAATGGGCAGGCGTTGAACTGGTAGAGCGCCATTTTGGCGGTCTCGGCGTCGATCACCGCCTGGGCCTGGGGCTGGCGCACGACGGGCGCGGGCCTTGTCAGGAAATCAATCGTCAGGATCAGGCGTCCCAATATCCAGCGGACAAACTTCATCGCTCTCATCACTTTCAAAAATTCTGTAAACCGAACACGCTTTATAACCAACCTGGGATATATGACCGAGCGTTATCGTCGAATTTGGTGATTTTTTTAACGTTTTCAATAAAAATCTGGATTGAATTTTATTGTGATCGTGTAAAATGCGGCTCCTTTATTTTTTGCAGCGAAGATCAACAATGACCGATCAGCATAACGATAACGACGCGTACTTCCTGGGTATTATGGTTCTGAAAGGCGGCAAGTGGTCGCCGCACAGCAAGTTTGATGGCAGCGCCTTCGGCAGTGCCCTGATCAGCGCCGAGGATTTGGATAAAGCCGCCGGTGTCGATGCCGTCAAGGTCATCCGGATTGCCAAATCCGGATCGGGCGAGCAAAAGGAAATGTGGGTCAGCCCCAGACTGAAGGCCCGCATGGCCGCCCAGAACGCGGAAAAACTGCGGGCCGGGGTTAAGAAAACCAAGGAAACCCTGGCCGCTGAACGCAAGGCCGCCGCCCAGAAATAATCCTTCTAAAAGCCGCCTACTCGGCCGCGTTTTCCA
>CBFDEA010000386.1:0-2803 GCA_965603695.1 uncultured Rhodospirillaceae bacterium
ACAAGATGGCCATGATAGCGAAGGCAAGGACGCTGATTTTAGCAAAGGCGAGGAGTGTTCCGGCGGCGACTGACATGATTTCTTTCTAACGACTGTGAATTAATGAACGCTGCTGCCTTCGGGAACTTCATCGGATAACAACTCTTCGACGGCGCGGGTCACTTTCAACCACATGAAGCGGCCTTCCTGGTCGCCTTCCTTGGCCAGTTGATCGGCCTTGATAGCGGCCCCGTTCACGGCCATTTCGCCGTATTGGTCGACCAGCAGGCTAGCGCAGCGCCAAATTTCACTATTGGATTTCATCAACCTATCCTCTAAAGGCGTTTCATTATCTTGGTAATACTGACCCCCAGGCGGTCCTCGATGACGATAACTTCGCCCTTGGCAATAATTTCTTCTTCGGCAACCAGTTCAATCTCCTCGCCGACCAGACGGTCCAGCTCGACAACCGCGCCGCGACCAAGCTTGAGGATCTGGCTGATCGGCATTAAAGCCGTGCCGAGAACAGCCGTAACATCGATCGAAATTCCATAAACGGCACCGACCGATTCGGCATCTTCGTCGGCCATGCCTGCCTTGCCAGAGCTACCGGTTGCGTTTTCTTCAGCCATATCCAGGTTCCGTTAAATAAATTTTTAATGCAGGCGTTCGCGTTCCGGCGCGCCACCCTCCATCATCCCGTCAACCAGCATAATCAGACGCTTCCACGTCCTGTAGCCTTCCATATCACCGTTGGTTAGTTTTTCCCCGGCCTGCATGGAGGCGACAAGAACAGCATCTTTGCCATGTCGACGCAACAGTGTATCAGCCATTTCATAGACTTCGGCATTAGAAAGTTCCTCGCCGGAATTTCGCTCGTCCATTACTTATAAAAACTTCCCTTTAAGCCGCTTCGCCGCTGCGGGCGGGGCTGCATTTGTACCAACGCTCTTCTTCGAACCAGGCGGCGTCATCGGCGCCATTTTTTTGATCGTGGAGCGCAAGGACCCTGTCGGCGGCCTTGGTATCGACAACCGCCCAGGATTTAATTTTTTCAACATATCGAACTTGGTAACGCATGATGCTTCTCCCTCAGCAAAAGGGGGGTAAAATTAATCATGTAAATGCTAGCAAAGCTTTCTCAACAAAACGTAAACGGTTTGTCAGGCGATGCTTTTTATGACTATGATGCCCACCTTGGGCGCTCAATTTGGGGCCACAATTAACCAGCGAGAAATCATTTGTTTGTAAGCGTACGCGATAATAACGTCGATCAGGCTTTGAAAGTGCTGAAAAAAAAGATGCAGCGCGAGGGCATGTGGCGTGAAATGAAACGCCGCCGTTGCTACGAAAAGCCTTCCGAAGTGAGGGCTCGAAAAAAAGCCGAAGCGGTCAGCAGAGCCCGGAAAATGGAAAGTAAACGGCTTCAAGTCGAAGGTTTCTGACAAAACTGCGGTAGCGGTCCGTCTTTTCAGTCCCTATATAGATCAGACTCGCGGGCTCAAGCCCCCCGTGAGATTGAAACTTTGTTGAGCAACCATGCGCCCAGTCGATCACAATCCGGACCGGGGGGAAGTCTCCGGCGATTTTAACACCATCCGCTCCCTGTTGCCCTACTTGTGGCCCAGGGACGCTTACGGTTTGCGCGTCCGTGTCGTCATTTCTCTGATCCTGCTGGCTCTGGCAAAGGTCGCCACCGTCGCCGTCCCGGTGATCCTGAAATACGCCGTCGATGCGTTAAGCGCCCCAGCCCCGGGCGAGGCGATCAGCAGCGAGACGATCATCGTGGCCGTTCCCATCGGCCTGCTTGTCGCCTACGGGCTGATGCGGGTGTTGTCGATGGGGTTCAAGGAATTGCAGGGGGCGGTTTTCGCCAAAGTCGCCGAACGCGCCATCCGTCAGGCCGGGGTCAAGACCTTCCGCCATATCCACGATCTGGCATTACGCTTCCACCTTGATCGCCGCACCGGCGGTTTAAGCAGAGCCATCGAGCGCGGCACCAAGGGCATCGAATATGTGCTGCGCATGATGCTGTTCAACATCGTCCCGACGATGGTTGAAATCATCATGGTCTTAGGCCTGCTGTGGGGCCTGTTCGACCCGTGGTTTGCCTTCGTCACCGCCGCCACCATTGCCGCCTATGTGATCTGGACGCTGATCATCACCGAATGGCGCATCAAATTCCGCCGAACCATGAATGATTCGGACTCCGAGGCCCACACCAAAGCCATCGACAGCCTGATCAACTATGAAACGGTCAAGTATTTCGGTAACGAGGAACACGAGGCCCGGCGCTTCGACCAGGCCATGGAAACATACGAAACAGCGGCGGTGACGGCGAAAACGTCGCTGTCGTTGCTCAACACCGGGCAGGGCGCGATCATCGCCAGCGGGGCCACCATCATCATGATTATGGCCGGTTACGGGGTCACCGGCGGGACCATGACCATCGGCGATTTCGTCCTCGTCAACACCTACCTGTTACAGCTTTACATCCCGCTGAGTTTCCTCGGTTCGAGCTACCGCGAGATCAAACATTCGCTGATCGACATGGAACAGATGTTTGCGCTGCTGAACGAGGCCGCCGAAGTCACCGACCCGCCGGGTGCGCCAGATTTATCGGTCGACGGCGCGGAAGTTGAATTCCGCGATGTATCGTTCTCCTACAACCCCGAAAGACCGATCCTGAAGAATGTTTCCTTCACCGTGCCGGCAGGCAAAAGCGTCGCCATCGTCGGGGCCAGCGGGGCCGGTAAATCGACCATATCGCGGTTACTGTTCCGCTTTTATGATGCAAGCCGCGGGGCCGTGCTGATCGACGGCC
>CBFDEA010000387.1:0-2798 GCA_965603695.1 uncultured Rhodospirillaceae bacterium
TAAGTTGTCGCGTTTGATGTAGGGCGGCAACGGCATGGCGCCGATGGCTTCCAGCGTTTCCAGCAGTTGCGCAGGCGCCTGGTTGAACGCCAGCGTAACTTCGCCACCTTCGCCCTTGGCCTTTACTTCGGCCTCAAGCCCCCGGTCGAACGAAACCCCGTCACCCACTTTCAGTTTCTTGGCTGGGCGGGCGAAGACCAGCCACCTTGCATGGCCCCTGCTTTCAGTTCCCTGTTTATGCAGGGTGATTTCGATGCTGGCTTCACCACGTTTCCCTTTCAGGCGCGCCGGAATGACGCGGGTGTCGTTGAACACGCAAATGTCACCGGGCTCCAGCAGGCTGGGCAGGTCGCCAATGCCCATGTCGGCAAGGCCTTCGGGGTGCACACGCAGCAGGCGCGCGCTGTCGCGCGGCAGGGCCGGGCGCTGGGCGATCCGCTCGGACGGCAGGTCGAAATCAAATTCGCTGACCTTCATTTGGTGTTTATCTCGGCTCTGTTTCGAAAGCTGGCGGAATGTAGGGAAAGGCAGACCCAAAAGCAAAAAAAAGACCCGCCACCCATTCAGGCGGCGGGCCTAAAATTCATCGGCTGGTGTTTACATATCAAACGTAACCGTCGCCATTAGGGCATGGGATGCCATGTCTTCCAGGCCTTCTTTTTGCGAATTCACCCAGAGATAGCGGTACCTTCCGCCAATGCTAACCTTGTCTTTAAGGCGATAATCACCACCAACGGTCATGTTGGCAGCCAAATAAGTATCCGTTTCCTCGCCGGTGACGGCCAAGGAACCGATCTTGCTGATCTTGCTTTTGACGTTAAAGAAGCCCAGACCACCGCCAATGTAAGGCACAAACTTATCATCCGTGCCGATGTCGAAGATGACATTGGCCATGCCGCCCATCTGCGTGACATCACCCGAGACAGCGAGGCTGCCGGAGACGTTACGGTTGGCGCCGCCGGATGTCACGGTCATGGTGCCGTTAATGGAATCAAAATCAGCCGACCCGTAGTTCATTTCCAATTCGGCGCGCATTCTTTTCGAGAACCGGTAACCGACAGCACCGCCAACGGTGAAACCCATGTCAAACGAGTAATTGCCCCCCGCTGTGGTGCTCACGCCGTGGGCGGACATAGCGCTGTTAAAATCTATATCCCTAACCCACATAGTGCCGGCGTCAACGCGGACATAGCTATTTCCGTACTTGGTGGTTCCCGACTTGTTCATTTCCTGAGCCAAGGCCGGAGACCCCGCCACCAGAACCGAAAAGGCGGTCGCGATCATCAAAAATTTACTGTTCATGGGAGTTCCCCTCAATGCTGAGCATAATTTATTACCTGTTATTTTGTAATTATGCCCTTAACGCTACAACTTGGACTAATTACTGACAATACGATTATAGGACAAGGTTTTAACCCATTGAAAATACAGGATATTAATATGAGTAGCGGTGCCCGGCTATTTATGGGGCGCCCGGGTCGGTGTAAGGGTTGAGCTGAATCCTGAACAGCGCCCCGTCTGAACGCTGGCACGTTCCAATGCCGGCGCCGTCCCATGTGCTGATTTCATACTCGCAGTTCATCCAGCCACCACGATTACCAACCAGGGACATTTGCCCCGGCTTGGTTCCCGGATTCACCGAGAATGTCGAATGGCTTGACTTACTTTGGGATGTTTTGGCGTCTTTATTTTTACTTTCATCCGCACCGCGGACGCGAATTGACCCATCTTCCATCTGGTGAATAGAGCCATGTTCACTCGGCCGGTCAGTCAGGGCCGTGCACCTTCCAACGTAGCGTTCTCCGGTCGGGTCGTTCAGGGCAATGGCCGCTGAAGACAGGCAAGACCCATCAATAATGGTAGCGAGCAGGCCCGTTTTGCCTGCCGTGGTGTTGTTCGGGTAAAATTCAATTCGTGACTGTTGTGCACACGAGAGCACAAGCGGCAACAGCAGCACTGCGGCTATGCGAGCTTTCATCAATACCGCCCTTCATCATGATTTCGGACTCACCGGCAATATACCATAACGGGCATTTTTTGTCGGCGTCACGCCATATGATTCTAGTGCATCGGGCATGTCCGCTATTCGTGTTGAATCTGACTTTTCGTTTGCGGTGTCATCATTACTGTCGATTCTGCCAATATCGTAGTCGAGGCTGGGATCGTATTTATCCATATCTAACAACTCCTGTTGGCGATTGTTCCCACCCTCAGTTGAACCCACCCTAAGGGCAACGCACTGAAGAATGCCTGAAAGGGCCGTTCAGGCAGGGTTAATCCAAAAGGGGCGGGGTGTCTGTGATGGCCAACAGGGCGCTCAATGGTGGAAGTCGATATATGTGAAAAAATGACGATTTAGAAAAAATGCTGTGAGCTTGAGCCATTGTTAAGTATAAGGTGCCCGTTTGTGTTTTGCCTCAATGGAGGCAACGTAAGGTTCGTCCCTAGCGCACGATAATCTTTCCTGACACTCCCTTTCAGAGGGTGCGGTCATCCATTCTTTGATACAGGCTTTCAATGCAACTCAGAAACTGGCAACAAAAAATCATCGATGACTTTCCGTCGATCATTAGCAAATACCGCAAATTTATCCTGAAAGCACCAACCGGCGCAGGCAAGACCGTGCTCGCGAGCGAGATCGTGGAGCGGTTCTATAAGGACAAAAAGATAGTCGTGCTGTGCCATCGCCTTGTGCTGTTAGAACAACTCGAAGCGGCCTTGAGTCGCAAACACACGGTTCGCAAGCTAACGGCCTCCGACACGGGGCACGCTTTTGAGGGCTACGATATTTTGCTCTC
>CBFDEA010000388.1:0-2772 GCA_965603695.1 uncultured Rhodospirillaceae bacterium
GGTGCACCGCTCTTGTTGACGACGCTCTGGGTGATCGCGAACATATAGTTCTCATCGATGGCGTAGGTGCGCTTGAAGGTAAGCCCCTGGCCATTATCCCATGATAGTGTCACCGGCTTATCGGCGCTCAGTGTCGCGGATGAAGCGCTCCACAGTGTTTCGGAAGTCGGCAGGGTGATGCCTTCGCCGACCCAGCCATAATCGGCGAAATAGGCGTCTGCCGCGCCGCTCGGCGATAAAAGCACGATAGGCGGGCTCGTTTTATCCAGTTCCTCGTGATAGTCCGACAGGGTCAGATCATCTATACGGCCGCCGACAAGCGACAGCGAACCATGCAGGCGCGGCGAATTGATCTTGACCCTGGGGCGGGTTTTCAGGATCGTCGCGCGTCCGGCCATTTTGACATCTGCCAGCGTTTGCGTGGCACTGCCGGGAATAGAGGGAACGCTTAAGTTCGAATTGCCGCCGGGGACAGGCAGTGAAGGGGCTGTGGAAGCCGTTGGCGTTGTTGTTTCGCTGACGGTGCTCGGGTCGCCTTGCGGTATGCCGGCGTCGGGATAGCGCCAGCCTGAATAAAATTCGTAACTGACCAGGATGACGACGGAAAAGACGATCGCCAGAATAAGATTACGATTATCGTTCATTTATTATTTATCCGTCACCTTAAGATCAAACTGCCATCAAATGGAACCATTTGAAGGCAGACAATATGATCGATTTTAAATAATTAGAGCAACTTATCTACCCTCAATTGAGGGCAGGTTGCTGTGGAAGTTATGGTCGCAGGACGCATGTTCGGCTTGTTGATGATTGTCGTGGTCTTGCGCCAGGCTGGAACCGGCAACCGGGTCGAAGCCTTCGCCGCCCCAGGGGTGGCAGCGGCCAATACGGTAGAGGCTGAGCCACGTCCCTTTAAGGAGGCCATGATGGCTAAAAGCATCGATAGCGTAGCTCGAACATGAAGGATAAAAACGGCAGCTTCCCGGCAACACCGGCGAGACCAGCAACTGGTATCCCCTGATCAGGCTCATGGCTGCCCGGCGCGGCAATTGCCACACTATATTATCGGAAAACCTTGCCAGCTTTTTCAAATCCAAAACCCCGGTTGTCTCTAGCGATAGGCATCGAGCTTTTTTAAGGCCGTCGTCAAGTCACCTTCAAGGTCTGAAAATGGCCTTTTAAGCGACGTCTTGCGTCCGATGATAACAAAATCCACGCCCGGTTGGGCATGTTCCGTCATCACGATTTCAGCGGCGGCCTTAAGTCTGCGCCGGGCCCGGTTGCGGGCAACCGCGTTGCCGACCTTGCGACTGACTGTGAAACCGACGCGCGCTTGCTCAGTGTCGGCCTCGCCACTAGGGCGCGGACGCAACTGTACAATCAGTCCCGAGGCAACCCATTTTCGCCGGGTTGCGGCGACCTTGAGAAATTCAGGGCGTCGCTTAAGGCGTGGCAGTGCAGACACGAGGCTTAAACCTAAGCAGAAAGGCGCTTGCGCCCTTTTGCCCGGCGATTAGCTAGAATACGACGACCGCCAACGGTTGCCATACGGCTACGGAAGCCATGGCGACGTTTGCGGACAAGCCGACTTGGTTGATAGGTACGCTTCAAAGGGCTTACTCCCGTCAAAAAACAAGCCCGGTGTATAGGGGCTTGCCGGGGGGAAGTCAACGCCGTCTGCGGCATTATTCCTTAATTTTCGGCCCCAGCCGATAACATGACAGTAACATAAAGGTGACTGGCTTATTCTGTGATCGATATTTTATAAAGGGAGAGCCTGAAAAAAAACTGTAATTGTCATCTCTCGGCTAGAGTTTATTATTATTTTCAATTAGTTGAGCAAATTTAAGGAACGACGGTTATGAGCCATCGTGACACTCAAGGTGTGCCAGGGACGTTCTCTGCCAAACGATTGCTGCCGCTGTTGGCCATCGTCGGCGGGTTCATTACTTTTTTCGGGCTCGGTCTCGATCAGTACCTGTCGTTCCAGGCGCTTAAGGACAATCGCGACCTGCTTTTGGCTTGGCGTGACGAAAATTACCTCATGGCGACGCTGACTTTCGTCGCGGTTTATGCCTTTCTCAGCGGCCTTTCGGTCCCCGTCGGCCTGTGGATGACGTTGGTCGGCGGGTTTCTCTTCGGCACCGTGGCCGGGGGCTTCCTGTCGCTTGCCGGGGCGTCTGTGGGGGCGACCATGGTTTTCCTGGCCGCCCGCTATGCCTTTGCCGATGCCCTACGCGCCAAGTGTGGCACGGCGGTTGCTAAAATGGAGGCCGGTTTCAAGGAAAACCAGTTGAATTACATGCTGGTACTGCGGCTGGTTCCGCTGTTCCCGTTCTGGCTGGTCAATCTGGTGCCTGCTTTCTTGAATGTTTCGCTCCGGGTTTATGTCCTTGGCACTTGTTTCGGGATGATTCCGGGGGCGCTTGTTTATGCCAGCGTCGGCAACGGCCTTGGCCGGGTTTTTGAGGCTGGTGGCGAGCCCGATCTTGGGCTCATTTTTGCCCCGGAAATTCTCATCCCGATTATCGGTCTGGCGGTCTTGGCCCTGATTCCGGTAATCTACAAAAAATTCATTAAATCAAAAGCTTAGGAACAATTTATGGAGCAGCAGGTGAGGGTCGATCTTTGTGTCATCGGGGCCGGATCGGGTGGCCTGTCGGTGGCCGCCGGGGCGCAGCAGATGGGCGCATCGACGGCCCTGATCGAAAAAGGCCTGATGGGCGGCGATTGCTTGAACTACGGGTGTGTGCCGTCAAAAGCCCTGCTTGC
>CBFDEA010000389.1:0-2769 GCA_965603695.1 uncultured Rhodospirillaceae bacterium
GACCAGGCCTTCCAGATCGGCCAGCGGCCCGTAACTTTCGGCCCGGGTCAGCGGCGGCGTCAGATGATCGATAATAACCGCCGCGGCCCGGCGCTTGGCTTGCGTGCCCTCGCCCGGGTCGTTGACGATAAACGGATACAGATTCGGCATGGGACCGAGGGCGGCCTCCGCAAAGCATTCTTCAGACAGCGCCAAAGACTTGCCCGGCAGCCATTCCAGATTGCCATGCTTGCCAAAATGAACCACCGCGTCGGCCCCGAACTGATGGCGCACCCAGGCGTAAAACGCCAGATAGCCGTGCGGTGGCACCAGGTCCGGGTCATGGTAGCTCGATTGCGGATCGATGTTGTAACCACGTGCCGGTTGCAGGCAGATGGCGACCTCGCCGATGCGGTAGGCGGAGATCGCGAAGCGGCCGTCGCCGCGCATGAACGGGTCGGCTTCGGGCGCCCCCCAGCGTTTAATAATCCGACCCTGAGTCACTTCGGGCAGGGTCGCGAAAAAGCTGCGGTAATCTTCCAGAGACAAAGTCTCGGTTGCCTTATTATTTTGCAAGGCGTCGGTGTTGTTGGTCGGCCCGGCAAGCAAGCGGGCGATCAGTTCGGCGCCGTCATCCGGCATATCGCTTATGCTGTACCCGGCGTCCTGCATGGCCCGCAAGGCCGTCACCGTGCCTGCGGGTGTATCCAGGCCGACGCCGTTGCCGATGCGCCCGTCTTTGTTGGGATAGTTGGCCAGGATCACCGCGACACGGCGTTTATCCGCCGGGGTTTTGGCCAAGCGCGCCCACTTGGCGGCCAGGGCGCAGACGAAATCGATACGGTCCGGGACCGGCTCATAGGTGATGATATCGCTTTGGGTTTTGTCGTCGCGGCGGCTCGAGCCTTTGAAAGAAACGGCGCGGCTGAGGACATGGCCGTCGACTTCCGGCAGGGCGACATTCATGGCGATGTCGCGGGCGCTCAGGCCATGCAATCCATCGCGCCAGGATTCCAGGCTGGAGCTGGAAAAGACCACCTGCAACACGGGCGCACCGGGTCCATCAAACGGCGTCGGCGTGCGCACCGCCCCTGGGCTTGAGACCGCGAAACCCGTGGAATTCAAAATCACCGCTGGCGGTTCGTCGGCAAACACCTGTTCCAGCGTCGCCGCCGCCACCGGGTCTTTCAGGCTGGCGACAAAAACCGGCAGCGGGTTGAGGCCTGCCTGCGCGAGGCCGGCAATCATCGCATCGACCGCTTTCAGATTGCCGCCCTGGACCAGCGCCCGGTAAAACACCAGCGCCGCCGTCGGCTGACCTGCGACCCAGGTTCTACGAATTTGATCGAGATCGACGCTATCGCCACCGACCCCGTAAAGGCCGCCACGCAACAGCGGTTGCGGTTCCAGCCAGTCAATATTTTCATCTAGAAGTGCCAGTGCGAAATTTAGAAACTGGCGGGCATTGGCCGGGCCGCCATGGACGCAGTACTGCCACAGCCGGTGGCAGGCCGCGGGTTCAAGGGTCGATAAGGTCGCCAGTTCCGCGTCGGGCTGATCGTCACCGGGCAGCAGGGCCAGCGGCGTGTTATTGCGAAAACAAGCGGCCGCTATTTGCTCGATCCCGTAAGGCCAGTAACCGCGCCCGCCAAGCAGGCGGACGATCACCAGCTTGGCCCCACTGATCACGCTTTCAACATAGAGATCGACCGACATGTTGTGGCCGAGGTTGAGCAGATTAGCCAAACGCAAGGACGCCACCCCGGCGGGCATTTCGCCGTACGCATCGGCAAGCCCCGCAAGTTCACTGTCGGCGGCACTTAAGACAACGATGTCGCCAGCGCTCTGGCCGAGATCGATGGCTTCCGATCCGTCGGAGACGCCTCCCGGTGTGGCGGCGAGCAGATGCATGGCGTTAGGTTAAGAGCGCGGCTTCGATAGCGCCCCGATCCAGGCCCTTCTGGCCGATCACGACAAGGCGGCCATGGCGCTTCTCGTCCGCGCCCCAGGGGCGGTCGTAATAACGCTGGATGCGCGGGCCGACGCCTTGAACCACATGGCGCATGTCCTTGCCCGGCACATGCACGAAACCCTTCAGGCGCAAAATATCATGGGCCTCGGTCAACTGCGAAAGCCGCGTCTCGAAACCGCCAAGGTCGGTGATATCGCTTAAAGTAACGGTGAAGGTTTCGAAGTCGTCGTGGTCGTGGCCGTCTTCGTTGTCGTGATGGGAATATCTGTCCTCGATACCGTCTTCGGCCGCCGCCGACAGGCCCAGCAGGATATCGATATCGAGCGCTCCTTTAACCGCCGGGATCGCCTTGACGCCCGCGCGCATGCGTCCGCCAAGCCCGGCGGCGATTTCCTTGATCGCTGCGGGGCCAACGACGTCGGCCTTGTTGAGGACCACCAGATCGGCACATAACAACTGGTCTTCGAAAACTTCTTCAAGCGGGTTGTCGTGATCCACGGCTTCGTCGGACTGGCGCTCGGCCTCTACGGCTTGTTCATCATCGGCGAAACGACCTTCGGCGACGGCCGCAGAATCGATCACCGCGATCACCCCGTCGACGGTCAGACGGGCGCGGATTTCCGGCCAGTTGAAGGCCTTGACCAAGGGCTTGGGCAGGGCCAGGCCGGAGGTTTCAATAATGATATGTTCGGGCGGCAGGTCGCGATCCAGCAACTTTTCCATGGTCGGCAGGAAATCGTCGGCGACGGTGCAACAAATGCAGCCGTTGGCAAGTTCGACAATGTCGCCTTCGTCGCAGCCTGCGATACCGCAACTGT
>CBFDEA010000390.1:0-2754 GCA_965603695.1 uncultured Rhodospirillaceae bacterium
CCATGTCCTTACGCTGGGTCACGACCTTGCCGCCGGGGGCAAAAGTCTTATCGATCATACGCTGACCATGAACTTCAAGAATGCGCGAATCGGCGAAGCCCCCGGCCAGGGCCTCTCGTACCCGCGCCGGATCGGCACCGGCATGGGCGGCCAGCATCAGGGCCTCGGCGACGGCCCCGATGTTAAGCCCGACGATAACCTGATTGGCCGCCTTGGCGACTTGCCCGGTGGCGACCGGGCCGACGTGGGTCAACCTGGCACCGAGAATTTCGAGAACCGGGCGGGCTCGCTCAATAGCGGCGTCTTCGCCCCCTGCCATGATCGTCAGCGAGCCAGCTTCCGCCCCCAGAGTACCGCCGGACACCGGCGCGTCCACATAAGCGCCGCCCGCCGCCGCTGCCATCGCGGCAAACCCCCTGGTCTGCGTGACCGCTGTCGTCCCCATGTCGATAATCAGACTGTCGGGACCGACACCGGCAAGGATGCCCGTCTCACCCGTCAACACCGCTTCCACCGCGGTGGTGTCGGCAACCATGATGACAACGATGGTCGCCTGCTCGGCAACGGCGCGTGGGTTAGAGGCCGTTTTCGCCCCGGCGGCCAGGATTTTCTGTAGTGGTTCGGGCTGGCGGGTCGTGGCGACAACATCGAACCCGGCCTTGATCAAGTTCATACACATCGGCAAACCCATCAACCCAAGGCCGACGAATCCGACACTCTGATTGTTCTGCACTGTCATTGATCTACGTGTCCTTTAAAATAATCGATCAGATTTGGCATCGACTGCCCAACCATTCCGGCGTCCCGAGCTTGCTCGAGAATATCGTGAATGGCCAGGGACCCGGCTTTCGCCGCACCAAGTCCACCAGCCATTGCCGAATAATAGCGCAAATCCTTTTCGGCGTTGGCAACGGAAAACCTGAAACTGCTGTCATCGCCTTGCTGGATATAAGGAAGCAAGCGCCTGAACACCAGACTATCACCGCCGCCGCTCATGATCACCTCGCCGAAGGTATCCATATCAACCCCGCATTTTTGCGCACACGCCACGGCCTCGCAAGCCAGCACCGCATTGCCGAGGGCCAGATAGTTATGGATCAACTTCATCTTGTGACCGGAACCGACAGGTCCGGTTCGATAAACGTTTTCGGCATAGCAATTGATAATATCGATGACCGTATCGATGGCCTCCTGAGGCCCGCCCAGCATCACATTCAGGCATCCATCTTCGGCTTCTTTCGGGGTCCGCGTCATCGGCGCATCGACCAATGTAGCGCCCTTTTCATCAATTGCCGCAGCCAGCTTCAAGGTTGATTCGGGAAGCGCCGTCGAGCAATCGACGACGACGGAACCGGTCTGCAATCCTGCCAGCACGCCGCCATCTGAAAGCATGACGTTTTCAACCTCCGGCGTTCCGGTGACGCAAATGAAGACAATATCGGCCTGTGAAGCCATGACTTGGGCGCTTTTTCCGACGTGCGCGCCGCCGGACACCAGATCACCGATGGGACGGTTGCCGGGATGATCAAGCAGCGTCACCCCATAGCCGCCCTGCAAGATATTTTTGACAATGCCGTGGCCCATCAGGCCGACGCCAATAAAGCCAATGGCCGGTTTATTGTCTATGTTCATGGCTTCCCTTTCACCGTAATATTAAGGATCACTGTATCCACTTCTCCCCGGAAAAACCATGCAGCCCGTCATCAATGTCGTCCTCCCTGTGTTCGCTATTATCCTGACGGGCTATCTCGCAGGTCGGTTCAAGATTCTTGGCGATGAAGGCGGCGAGGTCCTGCAGCGTTTCGTCTTTTATGTGGCGATGCCGGTGTTGCTTTTCTACGCCATGGCCCGGGTTAATCCGCAAGACATAATGAACGGGCCATACCTCACCGCCTATCTGGGTGGCCAGACGATCACCTTTGCCCTCGCCCTGATCGTCGCCAAAGTTCTGTTCAAGCGCCGCCCGGCGGAAGCCGCCCTGGGTGGCATGGCCAGCATTTACGGCAACACGGGGTATATGGGT
The DNA here is from genome assembly GCA_965603695.1 of uncultured Rhodospirillaceae bacterium. Taxonomy (GTDB): domain Bacteria; phylum Pseudomonadota; class Alphaproteobacteria; order Rhodospirillales; family JABHCV01; genus JACNJU01. The sequence continues at coordinate 2,024 of CBFDEA010000390.1, forward strand.
ATCCCCCTGATTATGGCGGCTTTCGGGCCCGACTGGGTGGTCCCGGCGATCATCGCCACGATCATCAACGCCGCCATCGTCATGGGTGTGGTGGCGGCGATTATCGAGGCGGACTTAAGCATCGGCGACGGCTTTATGGGCGTCGTCAAGGACGTCGCGGGTGCCCTGCTGCGCAATCCCCTTCTGGTCGCCCCGGTGCTCGGCTTCGCCTGGTCGATGACTGGGATTGGCCTGGCCGCACCGATCGTAACATTCTCGGAAATCCTTGGCGCGGCGGCGGGACCGTGTGCACTGTTTTCCATCGGGCTTTTCCTGGTTGGCAAGTCGCTACGCCGGGATCCGGTGGAAGTCAACTGGATGGTTTTCCTGAAACTGCTGGTTCACCCCGCCGCAACCTGGCTTATCGCCTTTCAAATTCTCGAAATGGACATCATGTGGGCGACCATCGCGGTGGTCATGGCGGCGCTGCCGACGGGGGCCAATATTTTCATTTTGGCCCGCCGTTACAATCTATATTTAGACCGCACGTCGGCGGTGATCCTGATTTCGACTGTGCTCTCGGTGTTGACTCTATCGGTGCTGTTTTCGCACTGGTCGGACCGTCTGGCCTTTTAAGAGTCCTCGTCGGCCAGAAAACCGCGAATTTCCATGACCGCTTCTTTCAGGCCGACCCGAGAGGCCTGCACCCCACTTGGAAAAGCGTTGAGCAGTCTTGACGGCATGGCCCTGTC
>CBFDEA010000391.1:0-2741 GCA_965603695.1 uncultured Rhodospirillaceae bacterium
ACCTGCGCCTTCATCTCGCGCTCGGTGAGGCCGCCGCACATCTGGATCATCCGGTCGGCAAGGGTCGACTTGCCGTGATCGATGTGGGCAATGATCGAGAAATTGCGGATATGTGACAGATCAGTTTTACTCATGGCGGGCTTTTATCATTGCCGCAAGCCGTTGGCTATCCCTGTTTATTTGGGCAGCGGAAAAGCGGTCACGCCGATGATCAGTTTATGCGCGTACAGCAACCCGCCATAAAGCGCCAGGCCGAGGCCGAGACGCCACCAGCTCAAGTCAGCGACGGAAAGCTTCGTGCGCCCCGAGACGATGGCCTTGAGAGGCCAGAACGAGGTTTGAGCGCTGAGTTCCCGCCATTTCTCGCCGCCTTCTGCCTGCTTGCGCCGGTCCAGATGCCAGCCCCCGGCGATGGCCAGAACCAGCAGCGCCCCAAAGAAAATCAGCGATGCCGCGTCCGGGTTGGCGAGCATGTGCGCGACGGCAAAGATGGCAACGCCCCACATCACCGGGGCGCGGGTGATTTTCAAGGTGCCTGAAAGCGGGCCACGGGATTGCAGGTCTTCCAGTATCACCGCCGACGGGTTGGCGATGGTATAGCCGCCGACAATCAACAGGGCGGCGAGGATCATCAGGCTCAGCGGCATGTGCTGCAATCTGATTGAGGCTTCGAACACCACCTGAAACGGCGCGTCTTTATAGGCCAGCACCAGCCATGCCATGGCGACAATGGAAATCAATGAATAAACAAGCCGGTGTCCTCGCAAGCCGAGCTTGCCGACAAGGCCGCGCCGGATCGCGCCATGCGATAGCGCCATGTGCGAGCCGACCAGGAACAGTGCCGCCAGCGTCAACTCGATCATGCTTTAATCCTCTTTATTTATGGCAATGGTGGGACGCCGATGATCCATTCATGAACCAGATACAGGCCTGCGTAAAGGACGATGGCCCCGGCCACTGGCCAAAACGTCAAGCCCTTCAGGTTCGTTTCCCCGTGCGCCAGCGCCGCCCATTGTTGCGCCCCCAGTTTGGCCCGGCGCTTGGCGTCGAGACTCCTTGGCCCGGCAAGTCCGGCAAGCAGCAGCAACGAGAACATCAATAACGACGCCAGATCGCCGTTCGGTGCCATATGGGCCAGGGCCCACAGGCCGATTGACACAATCACCGGATGGCGCACCAGCCCGACGATGCCGGGGCGGGCCGGATTGAAGCGCTCGGCCGGGATCAGCGACAACGACAGCGGATTGGCACTAAACAGCCCGACGACCAGCAGATAGCACGACGGCACCATCAGGCTCAGGGTCAGCCAGCGAGTCCATGCGCGAAATTCCCAGACTTCGATAAAGGGGGCGTTGGCATAAGCCAGGCCGAGCCACACCAGCACGCCCAGCGAGATCATCGAATACAGCGTCACGTACATGCCAAAGCCCATGGCGCGAATTAGATAAGCGCGCAACGGCGGCACCGCCGGAATGGCATGAGAAAGAATAAAAGCGGTAATGGCGGAAAACAATTCGGTCATATAAGATCGGCATCCTGTTTAACAGTCCGGTTAAAATGATCATGCCACCGAAAAGAAATCCGCTAAAGCTCAATAAACTGCAACTGCGCACGCTGCTGTTGTTTCAGGAACTGGGCCGCCATCCCGAGACCGGGACCGTCGATGAGAAAACCGGCGAGGTGCGACTTTCGACCATGCCCCATATTCACGGCGACCACGTTCATATCGGCAGCTTCGTCGTCTCCTCGACCGACGCCAGCGGCTTTTCCAATCAGGCGGTATGGCGGGCGCTGGAACGTAAAGGCCTGGCCCGCTCCGACTTCCCCAGCGCCATCACCCTGACCAAAGCAGGCGTCGATTACGACACCGGCCTCACCGACAAACTGGCCCAGCCATCGGATCATTAAAGCGTTAAACGATAGAACCGCTTATCGACGGCCATCACCGGAAAGGCTTGCGGCAGGTCGCTTTCGTCAATTTCCTGAAAGCCGTTCTTTTCATAAAAGCGATGGGCCCCGGCCATCATCGGCGTCGTGCCAAGGATAATTTGCGATAAACCTTGCCGCCGCCCGTGATCGATCAGGGTGGCAAGCAAGCCTGCGGCAATGCCGCGCCCGCCGCCCCTGTAGTCCGCGCCGAGAAACATTTTACGCAAGGCCGCCGCCCCCGAACCGATATCAATCAGGGCGATGGTGCCGATAACCTTGCCGTCGCACGCATCGTCAATGGCAACCCAGAAACCGCCCGCGCCTTGCTGATAGAAGTTCGGGATATCGCTTAAGTCCGGTTGATCGGCAAGGCTGATATCAACGCCGAATTCGTCTTGCTGGATCGGCAGGATCAAATCGATGACGCCGCCCGCCATATCGTCCGAAAAAGGCTTTACGGAGATTGCCACTAGACTTCAGGAACCTCGATACCGTGTTGCAGGCAGGCCGCAGCCAGGGTATTGCGCAGCAGGCAAGCGATGGTCATCGGCCCGACACCGCCGGGAACCGGGGTGATCGCCCCGGCGACCTGAAGCGCGTCGGCGAAGTCCACATCACCGACCAGGCGGGTCTTGCCTTCGCCTTTTTCCGGCGCGTCGATACGATTGATGCCGACGTCGATAACCGTCGCGCCGGGTTTGATCCAGTCGCCCTTGACCATTTGCGCGCGACCGACGGCGGCAATCAGAATATCGGCGGCGGCGCATTCGGCGGCCAGGTTTTCGGTCCGTGAATGGGCGATGGTAACGGTG
>CBFDEA010000392.1:0-2737 GCA_965603695.1 uncultured Rhodospirillaceae bacterium
CGGGCAAGAACATTATGCCGCGCCTCGCCGCCCTGCTTGATGTCGCGCAGATTTCTGAAATCACCGAGGTCGTCGCCGCCGACACCTTCATCCGCCCGATCTATGCCGGTAATGCCATGGCGACGGTCAAAACCGCCGATACCCCGAAGGTCCTGACCATTCGCGGCACCGCGTTTGAGGCCGCTGCATCGGAAGGCGGAAGCGCTGCTATCGAAGCCGTTAGTGGCGGTGGCGATCAGGGCCTTTCAGGTTTCGTCAGCCAGGAAGTGAGCAAGTCCGAACGGCCCGATCTGACGACCGCAAAGATCGTCATTTCCGGTGGCCGCGGTATGCAGAACGGTGAAAACTTCCACCTGCTTGAAAGCATCGCCGACAAGTTGGGGGCCGCCGTCGGTGCCTCGCGCGCCGCCGTCGATTCCGGGTATGTGCCCAACGATTATCAGGTTGGCCAGACCGGCAAGGTGGTCGCCCCCGATCTCTATATTGCCGTCGGGATTTCCGGGGCCATTCAGCATTTGGCCGGGATGAAAGACAGCAAGGTTATTGTCGCCATTAACAAGGACGAAGAAGCGCCGATTTTTCAGATAGCCGATTACGGCCTCGTCGCCGACCTGTTCGAGGCGCTACCGCAATTGTCGGCGGAACTGGATAAATAAAAACCACGTTAACAAAGGAAATGTCATGCCAACGCAGATCGATAAAATAGGCATCATCGGTGCCGGTCAAATGGGTAACGGTATTGCCCATGTCTGCGCCCTGGCCGGACACGACGTTTACCTGATGGACATCAGCGCCGACAGCCTCGCCGCCGCCAAGACGACTATTGAAAAGAACATGACGCGGGCGGTGGCCAAGGAAAAATTATCGCAAGCCGATATGGATGCCGGCATCGCGCGGATTTCCATGGGCTCCTCTTATGACGGTTTCAGCGATTGCGATTTGGTTATCGAAGCCGCCAGCGAGAACGAGGAACTGAAAAAGGAAATCATCCGGGAAATTTGCAAAGTGGTTCCCGAGCACACGATTATCGCGTCCAATACCTCGTCCATTTCGATCACCCGGCTCGGCGCCCAGACCGACCGCCCCGGCAAATTCGTCGGTATGCACTTTATGAATCCGGTGCCCTTGATGGAACTGGTGGAGCTGATTCGCGGTATCGCCACCGATGAAGAGACCTACGCCGCCGTGCGCACGCTGACCGAACAACTGGGCAAGACCCCGGTCAACGCCGAAGATTTCCCAGCCTTTATCGTCAACCGCATTTTGCTGCCGATGATCAACGAAGCCGTCTATACGCTTTATGAAGGCGTCGGTTCGGTTCTCGCCATCGATACCTCGATGAAACTCGGCACCCATCATCCCATGGGGCCGCTGGAACTGGCCGACTTTATCGGCCTGGATACCTGTCTTGCGGTGATGAACGTGCTGCACGAAGGCCTGGCCGACACCAAATACCGGCCCTGTCCGCTTTTGGTGAAGTACGTCGAGGCCGGTTGGCTTGGTCGCAAGACCGGTCGCGGTTTCTACGACTATTCCGGTGACGTGCCGGAGCCAACCCGCTAACCACCATGAACCTTTTTGAACGCTATCTGACGCTCTGGGTCGCTTTATGCATCGTTGTCGGCATAACGCTCGGACACTTTTTGCCTGGGCCGTTTCATCTGCTGGGTAGCGCCGAATATGCGCAAGTCAATATCCCCGTCGCCATTTTGATCTGGCTAATGGTCATCCCGATGCTGCTGAAGATCGATTTCGGGGCCATGCACCGGGTCAAGGAACACTGGCGCGGCATCGGTGTGACGCTGTTCATCAACTGGGCCGTCAAACCGTTTTCCATGGCGCTGCTGGCCTGGATTTTTATCGGTATGCTGCCTGTCGAGCAAATCGATTCCTATATTGCCGGTCTCATCATCCTTGCCGCCGCCCCGTGCACGGCGATGGTCTTTGTGTGGAGCAACCTGTGCGACGGCGAGCCGCATTTCACTTTAAGTCAGGTCGCCCTGAACGACGTCATCATGGTCTTCGCCTTCGCCCCCATCGTCGCCCTGTTGCTCGGCCTGTCGTCGATTGTCGTGCCGTGGCAGACATTGCTGCTTTCGGTGGTGCTTTATATCGTCGTGCCGGTTATTTTTTCGCAAATCTGGCGCAAACAGATTTTGTCCAGTGGCGGCCAGGATAAACTGGATGCCGTGCTGCACAGATTGGGGCCGGTCTCTCTCGTCGCCTTACTGACGACGCTGGTTCTTTTGTTCGGTTTCCAGGGCGAGCAAATTATCGCCAAGCCGGTGATTATCGTGCTGCTGGCGGTGCCGATCCTGATCCAGGTTTATTTTACCTCCGGGTTGGCTTATCTGCTGAGCCGCCATTTTGGCGTCGCCCACTGCGTCGCCGCACCCTCGGCCCTGATCGGTGCCAGCAATTTCTTCGAACTCGCCGTCGCCGTCGCCATCGGCCTGTTTGGTTTTCAGTCCGGCGCGGCTTTAGCCACCGTCGTCGGGGTCCTGATTGAGGTGCCGGTGATGCTGTCGGTGGTCAGGATCGTCAATTCGACGAAGGGTTGGTACGAGGCGGGCGAGAGCGTTAAGGCTCGTCGGTAACCTCGACCAGATCGACGGGGATGTCGGCTTCGGCGAGCATCTCGCGGGTTGTTGCTGCGGCTTCTGACCAGCGATCGGCGAAGCCACCTTCCATGCAATTAAGATCGGCGACGACACGAACAATGCCGACCTGAATAATC
>CBFDEA010000393.1:0-2736 GCA_965603695.1 uncultured Rhodospirillaceae bacterium
AGTCTTGGGCCGGAACGGCGAGGCGCTGGCAGATCTCGTCGATATCACTCTTAAGTAGGAATTCGGTCATGGGGGCTTCTTTTTGTTTGGGTTAATGGATGAATTTGCCCATCTTTTAGCCCGAAACCAAGCTTCGTCAAAGCACAAACCCCTTTTTAGGTCCTCGCATTAACGCCAATAAAATGGGGCCAGACCATACTGGCCTGACCCCAATTATCTTTTCGCTTTTGTTTTTTAAGCGCTTATGGCTTGCGGATAGGCGCTCTTCAGGTAGCCGAGCATGGTATCGGCGTCGGAGACTTCGAACGGATCGCCCGCGACATTGTCGCCGAAGCCCTCTTCGATGAACATTTTAACGATCTCGCCATCTTCGACGACCATGGAGTAGCGCCAACTGCGCATGCCGAAGCCGAGGTTTTCTTTTTCCACCAGCATGCCCATTTTACGGGTGAATTCCGCGTTGCCGTCGGGCAGCAAGAAGACATTCTTCGCCTGCTGGCTTTTGCCCCACTGGTACATGACGAAGGCGTCATTGACCGACAGACAGACCACCTGATCGACACCGTGGGCCTTGAAATCCTCGGTCAGTTCTTCGTAGCGCGGCAGGTGGCTGGTCGAACAGGTCGGAGTGAACGCGCCGGGCAGGGCGAACAGGGCGACGCGCTTGCCTTTAAAAATATCGTCACTGGTGAGCGTCTTCCATTCGAACGGATTGTCACCTTCAATAGCATCGTTACGAACGCGGGTGTTGAAAGTCGCCTGGGGTACTGCAGTCATTTTCTTCAATCTCCAAATAAGGTTGCGCGGCCGACTGTTCGGCCTTCAATAAGGAGACCATAGGCAAATGATTTTAATTGGTAAAACAAGTTAAATAACTTATATTAAGTGGCTAAATCACTTAAAGATAAAACCCATGGCCACCTTCAGACGCCTACCGACCCTGACCCAGTTGCGCCACTTGATCGCCGTTGCCGAACACGGCCACTTCGGGCGCGCCGCCGAGGCCTGCTTCATTACCCAGTCGTCCTTAAGCGCCTCGATCAGGGAACTGGAGACTATTCTCGGCGAGACCCTGATCGAGCGGACCCGGCGCACGGTGATGATGACGCCGCTCGGCCTGGAAACCGTTCGGCGGGCCCGCGATGTGCTGAGGAATGTTGAGGACATTGTCGATCTTGTCAGCGCTGCGGGCGCACCGCTTTCGGGAACCTTACGCATGGGCGTAATACCGACGATCGCGCCATTCCTGCTGCCGCGCGTGCTGCCGACCCTGCGCCACGCCTATCCGGACCTGAAACTGTACTTGAGCGAAAAGCAATCGGCGGCCTTGCTGGAAGATTTGGCGGCCGGGCGACTGGACCTTCTGCTGCTCGCCTTCCCTTACCCGTGCGAAAAACTTGAGACTCTGCTGTTCGCGCACGACCCACTCTGGGCCGCCTATCCCAAGGGCCGCCTGGCCACCGACAAGGAACGCCTGAGCGTCAAAGACCTTGAAGGCGAGAACCTGTTGCTGCTGGGTGCCGGGAATTGCCTGCGCGATCACGCCTTAAGCGTCTGCGGACTGAGCGGCCAGCATCAGCAAGCGGAATTTCAGGCAACCAGCCTGCATACCCTGGTGCAGATGGTCGAAGGCGGGCTTGGCATAACGTTGTTGCCGAAGATGGCCATCGATGCCGGCATCGCCCGGGCGTCCGGAATTGCGCTACGGCCCATCGACGCGGCGACACGCGGCCGCCACATCGGCTTCGCCTGGCGGCCATCGTCGCCGCGCACAGCGGAATTTACCCTGCTCGCGGAATTTTTCCGCGATGAACTGGCAACACCGATCTCGCCTTTGTATAAATCCCCTTAAGCCCTTGACAATTCACGTTGTTACACCAAATCTAGAGTGAACGTCATTGGTGCCTTCGGGGCCGCTGACGGGGCGCTATTAAGGGGCCCAAACTGCGCTACGCTCGCTCATAAAATAGAGGAGGAAACGCCGCCATGTCGCGTCTATCCGGTTTTAACAGCCCGCTACTTCTGGGTTTCGATCACTTCGAACGCATCCTCGACCAGGCATCGAAAGCCTCTGCCGAGGGCTATCCACCCTACAATATTGAACAATGCGGTGAAAACGAACTGCGGATCACCGTCGCCGTCGCCGGCTTCTCAATGGACGATCTGAACGTCACCACTGAAGACAATCAGCTTGTCATCCGTGGCCGCCATTGCGAAGACGACTCCGATCGGGTCTATCTGCATCGCGGCATCGCCGCACGTCAGTTCCAGCGCAGCTTCATCCTGGCAGAGGGCATTGAAATAACCGGCGCATCCATCGATAACGGATTGCTGCATGTTGATCTGATCCGGCATGTCCCGGAGCCGGAAATCCGGACCATCAAAATCAAGGCCGCCGGGGGCAAAGCCGACAAGCCACAAACCATTGATGTCGATCCCAAATCAAAACAGGGCCATGAGAAGGAGTTGTTGAAATGATCCACAACACCGACACCCTGAGCCACGTCAACCGCCATATGTCGGTTGCCGATTTCGCCCTTTATGGTGCAGAAGAACTAGCCTACATCAAGCCGGTGATCATAGACGGTGCGCCGAAATTCGCCATCTACGCCGCCGACGGCCAAGTCCTGGCCTTCATTGAAGAGCGTGCGCTTGCCGAGCTCACCGTGCGCCAAAACGACATGGAGCCGCTGAGCGTTCACTAGGGTCAGTGTTCTCAAGCGGCTTGGTGGGTGG
>CBFDEA010000394.1:0-2725 GCA_965603695.1 uncultured Rhodospirillaceae bacterium
TACGGCGGGGCGGACATCCTGCGCGGCTGTGACATTTCCGTCGATAAAGGTGAAATCGCCGTCGTCGTCGGTCCCAACGGGGCCGGTAAATCGACCGCCATGAAGGCCCTGTTCGGCATGCTCGCCTTAAGCCAGGGCAGCGTCACCCTTGGCGAGGAGGACATAACCGCGCTATCGCCGCAAGACCGGGTCAAGGCAGGCATGGCGTTCGTGCCGCAGACCAACAACGTCTTTACATCCATGAGCGTCCAGGAAAACCTGGAAATGGGGGCCTTCCTGCGGCGCGATGACATTTTCAAGACCATGGATCATGTCTTCGAGCTGTTTCCAATCTTAAAGGACAAGCGCGACCAGCCGGCGGGCGAACTTTCCGGCGGCCAGCGCCAACAAGTCGCCGTCGGGCGGGCGCTGATGACCCAGCCAAAAGTCCTGATGCTCGACGAGCCGACGGCCGGGGTATCACCGATCGTCATGGATGAATTATTCGACCGTATTATCGAGATCAAGCAAACCGGCATCGCCATCCTGATGGTCGAACAGAACGCCCGTCAGGCATTGAATATTGCCGACACCGGTTTTGTTCTGGTGACCGGTGAAAACAAATTTACGGATACTGGCGCGGCCTTGCTTGCCGACCCGGAAGTCCGCCGCGCATTCCTCGGGGGCTAGAGCTTTTGACCGACTTCCTCAACGCCATCGTCCTGCTATCGAACTTCGTCATCATTCCGGCGTTTTCCTATGGCTGCCAACTGGCCCTGGGCGCATTGGGCGTGACCATGATCTACGCCATTTTGCGTTTCGCCAACTTCGCCCACTCCGCCCTGATGGCTTTCGGCACCATGGTCACAATCCTGACAACCTGGTGGCTGCAATCCCTTGGCGTAAGCTTCGGCCCGTTGCCGACGGCCCTGCTGGCCTTACCCATCGGCATCGCCGTGACCATCGCCGTCGCCTTGTTCACCGACCGCACGGTTTACAAATTTTACCGCACCCGGCGCAGTCCGGCGGCGGTCTTCGTCATCGCATCAATTGGCGTCATGTACGTACTGAACGGCGTCATCCGTTTTATCATTGGCCCCAACGACCAACGCTTTTTCGATGGCGAGCGGTTCATTATCAAGGCCCGCGCTTTCAAGGAAATGACCGGCCTTGGTGAAGGCCTGGCCATTAAGGTCAGCCAGGGCCTGACCATTGGCATCGCTTTTGTTCTGGTGATCGCCCTGTTCTGGTTCCTGCAACGCACCCGCACCGGCAAGGCCATGCGCGCCTATTCCGATAACGAGGATCTGGCCCTGCTGTCGGGGGTCGATCCGGAACGTGTGGTGATGGTGACCTGGATCATCACGGCGGCCCTGGCAACCATCGCCGGGACCCTTTACGGCTTGGACAAGAGCTTCAAACCCTATATCTATTTCCAGCTTCTGCTGCCCTTCTTCGCCGCCGCTATCGTCGGCGGCATCGGCAAGCCCCTGGGCGCCATTATCGGTGGCTTCGTCGTCGCTTTTTCGGAAGTCGGCATCACCTACGCCTACAAAAAATTCTTCAAATATATGCTTCCCGAAAGCTGGGCCCCGGACGGTTTGGTTCAATTGCTGTCGACCGACTACAAGTTCGCCATATCCTTTATCATCCTGGTTCTGGTGTTGCTGATTCGCCCGACCGGCATTCTTAAAGGGAGCTCGGTATGAACAACACCCGGCGTTCGATCCTGTCTTTCGGCGTGATGGCAATCTTGCTGATCATCGTCGGCCAGTCCCAGTCCTGGCCGTTGATGCTGACGATCCTCAACCTGTGCCTGATTTCATCGGTGATGGCGCTCGGCGTCAACATTCAATGGGGCTATGCCGGTCTGTTCAACGTCGGTACCATGGGCTTTGCGGCGCTGGGCGGCGTCGCCGCCATGCTGGTCTCCAAAGCGCCAGTGCCCGAAGCCTGGGTGGCAGGCGGCATGAACCTGTTTATCGCGACGGTGATGTTGCTGCTGACCATCGTCGCGGCCACCATCGCTTACCGGAGAACACCGAAAGGCAGTTTCAGAGTCTTGCTGCTGTCTGGAATTATCCTGATCGGCATTTTCGCGACCCGCATTTTCTCCGATCCCGCGATTGCCGATATCGAGGCCGTCAATCCGGCCCTGACCGGTTACCTGGGCGGCCTTGGCCTGCCGATTCTGTTTTCCTGGATCGCCGGTGGTCTGTTCGCCGCAGGCGGTGCGTGGATTGTCGGCAAGATCGCCCTTGGACTGCGCTCGGACTATCTGGCCATCGCCACATTGGGCATTTCGGAAATCATCATCGCCGTTTTGAAGAATGAAGACTGGCTGACCCGCGGCGTCAAAAATGTCGCAGGTCTCCCCAGGCCGGTGCCTTACGAGATCGACCTGCAGAAAAGCGACAGCTTTATCGGCTGGGTGGAATGGCTGAATTCAAGCGTCCTGGACGGTTTATCGAGCAGCGAGCGCAGCGATCAATTAACTACCATGGTCATTGAACATTCCGGCATTTTCGTCAAACTTTGCTACGCCGGTCTTTTTACAGGCGTTCTGGTCATTATCCTGAGCATGAGCGTACTGGCCCTCAATTCGCCCTGGGGGCGGATGATGCGGGCCATTCGCGACAACGAGGTTTCCGCCGCCGCCATGGGCAAAAACGTCACCGGGCGCCACCTGCAAGTCTTCGTCATCGGTTCCGCCGTGGTCGGCATCGCCGGGGCCATGCTGACGACC
>CBFDEA010000395.1:0-2719 GCA_965603695.1 uncultured Rhodospirillaceae bacterium
TGGTCATTTGCACCGTCGCCCCGGCCTCGTTCATGGTCATCGTGCCAGCCTGGGTGGTGATCGACACTTCACCGACAATCGGGTTGCCCTGAGCGTCCATTTCGGGAAGCAGCGAGAACGAGTTCAGGGACCCTTCCTGGCTCGCTTGTCCGGCGACCAAGGTGCCGCGGATGCCGATGGTTGCCACCGGGGTACTCACCGTCATGCCGTCCGGCGAGGTCTTGGCGATCTCGCCGCTGACGAAAGAGAACACACCCTGCACCAGATTGGCGCTGAACTGGCCTTCCTGAGTCTCGGCGTCGTAGACCATCTCGTCGATGACCATGCGCCCCTCTTCGCCCAGGGAAAACGTCGTGTCGTCGACAAAGGTGATGCCGATGGCAGCACCTTTGGCGGTGACGAGAGTATCGCCCTGAAAAACATCGTCGCCTTTGGTCAGAGTGACTTTGGTGCCGTCGATGCGGATTGCCTCGACCAAGCCGTCGGTGGCTTCGACCCGGCCAATGGACTCGGCGGCTTGCGCCAATTCTGAGAAAGGATTGCCATCGACAAGCGCCAGTTGCCCCGGTGCCACGGGACCGGCCAGTTTACTGGCAAGGTCAGCAGAAATCATCGCCCCCGCATCGGTCAGCAGGTCGGGCGGATTATCAAGATTGAAGAAGTCGCGGATCAGTACTTGCGCACCGTCCGGGCCGGTCAGTAGAAGATCGCCGCCTTGTGGGCTAAAGTCGGCCTTGAGCAGCCAGGACTCGCCGGGGACCGTAAGCTTACCGCCATCGGTGGCTTGTAATACTTGCTGCGTCGCGCCCTGCTCGGACAGCGTCGATGATTGAATCAAATCTACCTGTGCCATGTGTGCCCCCCCATCTTATTCTAAGTGTAACTAAAGAACGTTTCTACGTTCTCTCAGGCTTTAATAGATCCACGCGGCATTCTATATCACGGAAAACTAGAATGACCAAATTGCAGACTCTTAACTAAATCCCTGCATTTTCGTAGCAGAGACTAGAGGTTGGCAACTGTGACGGCCATCACAGACGGGCATTAAAAAGAGTCTTGAATACGGCTAAAGCACGAACCACAGCAGCATCGGTAAGGTCGCGAAAGAAATCGCCGTAGAAATAAAGACCAGGCCCGCGACCTCCTCGGGCGCACGGTTGTAGCGCTGGGCGAACAGGTAATTGAAGACGGCGACCGGCATCGAGGATTGTAAGATCAGGATGCCGCGCTCCATTCCCTCTAATCCCAGCAACGCCGCCATACCGACGCCGACCGCAAAACCCATTGTCAGGCGCAACAGGGAAAGCGCGGTCGAGCGTGGCAACGCCGCGACACGCAGTCGGGCGAGTGACACGCCAAGCGTTATCAACATCATCGGGATGGTCATACCGCCGAGAATTTCCGTGGTGTTGGCAATTACTGCCGGGGTTTCAATTTTTAAAACAATAAACACGATGGCGGCAAAGACGGCGTAGAGGATCGGAACCCGCGCCAACCCTATAAGGGACATCGTGCCGGATGAAATCATCATGCCGACGGTAAACTGGCAGACGGCGGAAACCGTGAAATAGACAATCGCCAGCACCAGGCCCCGCTCGCCGAAGGCCAGCAAACAAAGCGGCAGTCCCATGTTGCCACTGTTGGCAAACATCATCGACGGCAGGAAATCCCTGATGTCGGAGCCTGAAACTTTCAGAACCACGCCACCGACAACGGCGAAACCGGCGATCGTAGTGATCGCATAAAGCGCGGTGGAGGCGAAGGCATTCAAATCCAAATCGGCTGTCGTCAGGGTATAGAAGATCAAGCACGGCGTCGCGATATTGGTCATCAGAGCCATGACAAAATCGACGTCATAGTGACGCCCCTGCTTGCCCCAGATAAAACCGATACCGGCACAAATAAAGACAGGCGCAATAATGGCAAACAGGTCGCCGAGCATATTTCAACAATCCAAAATTTAGTTTATTTTACCTTGGCAATCCGCAAGATATTGGTCGCCCCCGGTGTCCCGAAGGGGACGCCCGCAGTGACCACCAGGGAGTCACCGACGCTGGCGAATTCCTCCTTCCTGGCAGTTTCAACAGCCAGGTTGACCATCTCCGTAAAGCTTGTCAGGTCGTGTGTCAAAACCGAATGAACCCCCCAGACTAGGGCCATACGCCGGGCCGTTTCCCACTTTGGCGTCAGCCCTAAAATTGAAACGTTCGGACGTTCCCGGGCGGCGCGCAGAGTTGTCGAACCGGTGGAACTGAAGGTCACGATTGCCGCCGCAGAAATGGTCTGGGCCGACTGACGGGCCGCCGCGGTGATCGCGTCAGGGGCCGTATTTTCGGGTTCGCGGCGTTCGGAATCGGTAATCTTGCGGTACAACGGATCGACCTCGACCCTGCGGATAATGCGGTCCATCATCGACACGGTTTCAATCGGGCTGTATGTCGATCGCGGCCTTAACATGACCGCGGTGCTGTTTGTCGCTTATGTGGTCATTGCCGTGTTCGGTTTTATTAGCTGGCGCCGTCACTATCTCGGCGCCAGCCGGGTCGTCAATGCTTGACAAGCTGCTGGACGATTGGCGCGATTGGGGGCTGGATCAGCGGCCGCAATTGATTGCCGTCCTGGAGGGCGGCCGCACTAATCGCAGCTATCGGATAAGGTCCGGGGCTCTGGATCTGGTGTTGCGGCTGGGCAATAACTCCAGTGCAGATTTGGGCATCGA
>CBFDEA010000396.1:0-2686 GCA_965603695.1 uncultured Rhodospirillaceae bacterium
GGAGAGATCTCCGGTCATGACTAACCCGCGGCGTTTTCTTCTTCGAATGGTTTTGTTTCTGATTGCGGTGCTGGCTGTCGCCGTTTTTCTGTTCAAACCGCTGCACGGCGCTTTCATGGCCAACGCGCCCTTGAACGGCTTGATTATCGGCGTCCTGGTGCTCGGCGTAATTTACAATTTCCGTCAGGTCGTGATGCTTTATCCGGAAGTTTCGTGGATTGAAAAATTCCGCCAGAACGGGGCTGGCACATCGCAAGACAACCAGCCTCGTCTGTTGTCCTCCATGGCGACCATGCTGGGTGAGCGCAACCGCGATCATTTAAGCCTGTCGACCCTGTCCATGCGGTCGCTTCTCGATGGTATTTATTCGCGGCTGGATGAATCCCGCGATCTGTCGCGCTATACAATCGGCCTGCTGATATTCCTCGGCCTTCTCGGCACCTTCTGGGGCTTGCTTGGGACCGTCGCCTCCATCGGCACCGTTATCGCCAACCTCAGCATCAACGCCGACACCTCGGCTGTATTCGCCGACCTCAAGGATGGTCTGCAAGCGCCAATGACCGGCATGGGAACGGCCTTTTCCTCGTCCCTGTTCGGTTTGGCCGGATCGCTGGTCCTGGGTTTCCTCGATCTGCAGGCAGGACAAGCCCTGAACCGCTTTTACAATGATCTGGAAGAATGGCTGTCCAGCCTGACCCGCCTGTCCAGCGGCGCACTTTCGGGCTCTGAAGGCGATCAATCCGTTCCGGCCTATGTGCAGGCGCTTCTCGAACAAACGGCGGAAAGCCTGGAGAGCCTGCAACGAACCCTAAGCAGAGGAGAGGAAAGCCGAATTTCCGCCAACAATGCGCTGATCGCGGTCGGCGACAAAATGGGCACCCTGAGCGACCACATGCGCACCGAACAAGCGCTGATGATGAAGCTTGCCGAAAGCCAGCTTGAGATGAAACCGATCCTCGCCCGCCTGGCCGAAAACAGCGGCGCATTGGGGGGCCAAAGTGGCGGTCTGGATGAGGCAACCCGCAGCCATATCCGCAACCTGGATGTCTATATGGCGCGCCTCGTCGAAGAACTGGGTAGCGGTCGGGAAGACCTTATCGCGCAGGTTCGCAGCGAAATCAAATTGCTCGCCCGCACCATCGCCGCGACCAAGGATGGTAGCGCTTAAGGTGCGATTGTCATGACCGTCCTCGCCCGCCGCGCCCAACGAAGCACCAACATCTGGCCCGGCTTCGTCGATGCCCTGGCGACATTGCTGATGGTCATCATATTCCTGCTGATGATCTTCGTGCTGGCCCAGTTTTTCCTTGGCGAGGCGCTATCGGGCCGCGACGCGGCGCTGCGCAAACTACAAGTCCAGATCACCGATATGAGCGATCTTTTGTCGCTTGAGCGCAAGGCCAATGAAACCATGCGCCTGAACGTTGCCAGCATGGCCGATGACCTGCAAGCATCGGTGATCACCCGCGACGACCTTAAAGCATCACTCTCATCAATGAGCGAACGTGCCGAAGCCGCGGCAAAGCAGGCCGAAGCCCTGTCGGCAAAACTGGTCAATGCCTTTAGCGTTATCAAAGCCGATAAAGAGACCATCGAAATCAAGCTTCAGGAACTGGCCAAACTAACAAACGACATTGCCGCCCTGAAGGCTTTGCGCCAGGAATTGGAAACAAAGATCGTCGATATGTCGGGGCAGTTGCAAGGCAAGGACAAGGCCATTGCCAAGGAACGCAATATCGCCGAAAGCGCCAGCGCCCAGGTCGCTTTGGCGAACCGGCAAATGGCCGCCCTTCGCGATCAGTTGGCGCAAATTTCCCAAGCCCTCGACATTGCCGAACGCAAGGCAGAGGAACGCGGTGTGCAAATTTCATCGCTTGGCAAGCGGTTGAATTCGGCGCTCGCTACCAAGGTTCAGGAACTGTCGCGCTATCGCTCCGAATTCTTTGGCCGCCTACGCGAAGTGCTCGGCAACCAGCCCGGCATCAGGGTCGTCGGCGATCGCTTCGTTTTCCAATCGGAAGTCCTGTTCGCCTCCGCATCGGCCGAGCTTGGCGAAGAAGGCAAGGCCCAACTTCACCAACTGGCCACGACATTGCTTGAAATCACGCCCCGAATCCCCGCCGATATCGACTGGATATTACGCATCGACGGGCACACCGATCAGATCCCCATATCGAACTGGAAATTCCCGTCGAACTGGGAACTCTCAGCGGCACGCGCCATATCCGTGGTCAAGTTCCTGATCGCCGAGGGAATTTCAGCAGATCGCCTTGCCGCCGCAGGTTTCGGTGAATTCCGCCCGCTTGATCTGGCCACCGACGAAGTCGCCAACCGCCGCAACCGCCGCATTGAAATGAAAATGACGCAGCGCTAAAAAGCCTCACTTCCAACCAATCATTTATGGATTGCCTAATCTAAATGCTCACCTTGTTCCTTATTGTCTTTATCGACCTTGTCGGGTTCGGAATCATCATTCCGTTGCTGCCGTTTTTTGGCGAACATTTTGACGCCTCTCCGGCAATGATCGGCTTTCTGATGGCGTCCTATTCGCTGACCCAGTTTATCGCCGCCCCCTTCTGGGGCCGCGCCAGTGATCGCATCGGGCGGCGGCCGATCTTGCTGATAACACTGGCGGGTGCCGCCGTTTCATACGTGCTGTTGGGATTTTCCAGTTCTTTGTTGATGT
>CBFDEA010000397.1:0-2684 GCA_965603695.1 uncultured Rhodospirillaceae bacterium
CCGGACGGGGAAGACTACGACCTGGAAATCGCCTGAATGGCGGAGCAACCGGACCATGATTGCCCGCTTTGCCCGCGCCTGGTCGCCTATCGCCTGGATAACCGCGTCCGCTTTCCAGGCTGGCACAACGGGCCGGTTGCCTCCTTCGGTGATGCGGACGCGACGCTGCTGATTGTCGGGCTGGCACCGGGCCTGAAAGGCGCCAACCGTTCCGGCAGGCCTTTTACCGGCGATGTTGCCGGCGACCTGCTTTACCCGACCCTGATTGATTTCGGCCTGGCCAAGGGAAGTTTTGCCGCCGCGGCAGATGACGGCCTGCAACTGATCGACTGTCGCATTACCAACGCGGTTCGCTGCGCCCCGCCGCAAAACAAGGTAACAGGTCCGGAAACCGCGGCCTGTCGGCCTTTCCTTAAGAGCGAAATCGCGCAGATGAAGAACCTCAAAACGATTCTTGCCCTCGGCGTTGTCGCCCATGGCGCGGTGTTGACCTGCCTTGGTCAGAAGAAAAGCGCCCTGCCCTTCGGCCACGGTGCCCGCCATACGTTGGCCGATGGGCTGAGCCTCGTAGACAGCTATCATTGCTCGCGCTACAACACCAATACCGGTCGTTTAACGGTCGAAATGTTCAATGATGTCTTTAAGACAATAGTGAGGGAAATCCGTGGAGATCGTCTGCCTAGACCTTGAAGGGGTGCTGGTTCCGGAAATCTGGATCAATGTTGCACAGCGCACCGGTATCGATGCGTTACGGGCGACCACCCGCGATATTCCCGATTACGATGAGTTGATGGCTCAGCGCTTGGCTATTCTCGATGAACATGGCCTGGGAATCGATGACGTTCAGGCGGTTATCGCCAGCATGGAACCGATGGAAGGGGCGCTTGAGTTCGTTGAAAAACTAAGGACGCGCTATCAATTGGTTATCCTGTCCGATACGTTCTACGAATTCGCCGAGCCGTTGATGGCCCAACTCAATCGTCCGACGCTGTTTTGCCATCGCTTGCACGTCGAAGATGCCCGGATAGCCGGTTACACCCTGCGCATGGCCGACCACAAACGAGCCGCGGTGAAATCCTTCAAGGCCTTGAATTTCAAGGTTCTTGCCGCCGGGGATTCTTACAACGACACCGGCATGCTTGAGGAAGCGGCGTTGGGAGTCCTGTTTCGGGCACCCGAGAACGTCATCGCAGACTTCCCCGACTTCCCCGTCTGTCACAGTTATCAGGAGCTTGGTGAGTTCTTTGAGAATGAGCGCACGCAGCCATAAAGCTTTAACGCTTTAACGCGGCTCGCTTTCTTCAGGTGGTGGCGGCAAGACCTTCAAAATATCGCTGAGCGACTGACCAGCCAACAGATCTTCGACAAAATAGGCGACCAGTTCATTGCGCCCCTTGACCTCGGCCTTGCGATAGATGGCGCTGCACTGGCTTTTGATGGTGCCTGTTTTGGTCTCTCTGATATCGGCGATTTCCTGAATCGATAAGCCCTTGATCAGCAGCAAACCGACTTCACGTTCCGAAATTGAAAGTTTCCAATCGGTAAATTTAGAGCCCAATATGAACAGGAATTCGCCCGAAGCGATGCCAATGAGCGAACGGAATTGACGGTTTTCAATAATTAACCGCCAAAAATCGACACCGATGACGAAGAGCGTCAAACCGAGGAAAAAAACGGCGGTGGCTTCGATAACGCTATGATATTTTATATAAAAATCAATTTCGAATTTCAAATATTCACTGACAACGTCAATAATAAGTAGAAATTCACAAACTCCCAAAACTATTAAGGAAGCCCCCATGTGTTACTAAATGTGTTAATACTTGACTCGGCCATTCAGCGCCCCTTATGGAAATTAATTTTTGCTCACTCTATCATGCTACAATCGACTCTAAAAGCATTGTATTATCAGTCACAACTATATGATATTATTGAGTAAATATATTAGGTAAGAAAATTCTAATTTAATGACGGCACGCCCCCTTCCGCTCGCAAAAACAAACTTTAGTTTATGTGTGATTAGGCCAATCAGACTTTAGTTGATTGAGGTTTTTTAACAAGACGGGTCACTATAAATTTCTAAGAACCGAATTTATCATGTATAGTCGCGATAATATGTCGGGGGAGGGTAATAAGAATAATCAGAGGGGGTAGGGGAAATCACAACGTTTGAGGAAATGGGTCTGTCCGGTTCTGGGCATCCTGTCTTTTGGCACCTTGAATGAAACGTTTTCCTGCGCATTAAAATAAGAGGATCTGGATTTTAACAAATCCGTAAAAGCTCCCATTGTCTCTCGAAGTATTCTTATACCAACATTTTAAGCGGCAGAAGAATCCTTGGCGCTTCTAATCAACAGAGGAGAGGAGAGACAAATGAAGAAGAAAATACCACTAAAAGGTATGCTTATGGGGGCCGTTATGGCGACCATGGCAACCGCCTGCGTTAGCAGTGATAAAATGGTTAGCGAAACCACCCCTGGGGCGATTAAAGCCGTCGACCTTATTGGTGCCTGGGTTGGTGCCGGAGCTCCCAACGGAGCCTTCAGTTATACCGATATGGCCGGAAACGCGACGGATGCCAGCTTCAACGGCGACGTTCTGCCGCTGTTTACGAAAGATGGTATCTGGGGCGAAGGCACCGCTTCCTGTGTTTCATGTCACTTCGACAACACACCTGATTCCTA
>CBFDEA010000398.1:0-2673 GCA_965603695.1 uncultured Rhodospirillaceae bacterium
CTGTTGATGCGGGCAAGATCGACGCCAAGAAGAATATTGATGGCGCTGTTTTACTTGCGGCTGGTCTTGTCGGCAGGTCCAAGGACGGTGTAAAGTTGCTGGCCAAGGGCGAACTGACGGCCAAGCTGACCATTGAAGTCGCTGGTGCTTCTCGGGCCGCCGTTGCCGCCGTCGAAAAAGCTGGCGGAACTGTTGTCGAGACGTTGGCTGCTGTTGCTGCAGAAGAAACGGCTAAGCCGGCTAAAGTAAAAAAGGCGAAAGCCAAACCCGAAGCTGAAGCCGATACGGCTGAATAAGGCAGAAACTTTCGCATGTCCTCCGCTGCAGAACAACTCGCATCCAATATGAACTTCGGGGCCTTTTCAAAGGCCACGGAGCTTAAAAAGCGTATCTGGTTTACGTTGGGTGCTTTGATTGTCTATCGTCTTGGCACATATATTCCGCTGCCTGGCATCGATCCGACAGTCCTCAACGATATCTTCTCGCAACAAGCGGGTGGTATTCTTGGAATGTTCGACATGTTCTCGGGCGGGGCGCTTGGTCGGATGACTATTTTCGCCTTGAACATCATGCCTTACATCTCGGCTTCGATCATCATGCAGCTGATGACGTCGGTTTCACCGAAGATGGCGGCGCTGAAGAAAGAAGGCGAGTCCGGTCGCAAGATTATCAATCAATACACCCGTTACCTGACCGTCGCGATCACCACCATGCAGGCCTACGGTATTGCTGTCGGCCTTGAGGGAATGACATCGAGTGCCGGTTCTGCGGTTATCGATCCGGGCGTATTCTTCCGCTTTACCACAGTTGTCACCCTGGTTGGCGGCACCATGTTCCTGATGTGGCTGGGCGAGCAGATTACCGCGCGCGGCATTGGCAACGGTATATCGTTGATTATTTTCTCGGGCATCGTCGCCAATTTGCCCAGCGCCATCGCCAGCACTTTGGAACTTGGTCGTACCGGCGCGCTTTCTTCACTGCTGATCATCGTTCTGATCGCTATGTCTGTCGGCGTTATCTTCTTCATTATCTTTATGGAACGCGCTCAGCGCCGCCTTATCGTTCAGTATCCGAAACGCCAGCAGGGCAATAAGATGAGCGGCGGGGAAAGTTCGCATTTGCCGCTTAAATTAAATACCGCCGGTGTTATCCCGCCGATTTTTGCAAGCTCGATCCTGCTTATGCCAATAACCATTATCGGTTTTAGCGCGGGTTCCGGTCCGGAGTGGTTGTCGACCGTTGCCGCCTTGCTTGGCCGTGGTCAACCGTTGTACCTGGCGATCTATGTTTCGATGATCGTATTCTTTGCCTTCTTCTACACCGCCGTTGTCTTCAATCCGGAAGATACCGCCGATAATCTGAAGAAGCATGGCGGCTTTATTCCAGGCATTCGTCCCGGTAAGAATACGTCGCAGTATCTTGATAAAGTGCTGACCCGTTTGACCGTAGTCGGTGCCGCGTATCTGGCTGTCGTCTGTCTGTTGCCGGAGATTCTGATTTCACGCTTTTCCGTGCCATTCTATTTTGGCGGTACCAGTCTGCTGATTGTCGTTACCGTGACGATGGATACGGTGTCACAGATTCAATCGCATCTGTTAGCCCATCAATACGAGGGGTTAATTAAGAAATCCAAGCTGAAGGGGAGGCGGGGGTGAAATTAATTTTGCTAGGCCCCCCAGGAGCTGGCAAAGGAACACAGGCAAAGCGCCTGGAAGAACACTACGGCATTATTCAACTTTCGACAGGCGACATGTTGCGTATGGAGGTCGACTCTAAAAGCGATATTGGCGCGCAGGCGAAAGTAATTATGGAGGCTGGCGATCTTGTCCCTGACGAACTGATCATTGATATGATTGCTTCACGGATCGGCAAAAATGATTGTCAAAAAGGATTTATTCTCGACGGCTTTCCGCGCACGACCCCACAAGCGGTCGCGCTCGACAAGATGTTCGATAAAAAGGCAATGAAGCTCGATTTCGTAATCGAGATGAAGGTTGAAGACGAGGCGATGGTAGAGCGCATTTCTGGGCGTTATACCTGTGGTAACTGCGGTGCAGGCTATCACGACTCGTTTCAAAAACCAGAAGTCGAAGGCGTTTGTGACAAATGTGGTGGAAAAGAGTTTTCTCGCCGCAGTGATGACAACGCGGAAACTGTTCGTTCCAGGCTTGTGGCCTATCACGAACAAACTGAGCCGATCATTTCCCATTATCGGGGAAGTGGCATTTTAAAGAGCATCGACGGCATGAAAGCCATCGATGATGTAACGAAACAATTGAAGGAATTAATCGGCTAAAGACTGCATGTTGACTTAGGGAAAAGAGCGCCTATAATCGCGCCTCTTTGGGTTCCCTGACCCAGTCTTTTTCGTTTAAAACCAACGGGTAAGGAGTACCAGCATTGGCGCGAATAGCTGGCGTAAATGTTCCGACCGGGAAACGGGTCGTGATAGCACTAACATACATCCATGGAATCGGCCGCACAAAGGCGGTCGAAATCTGTGCAAAGGTTGGGATTCCTGCCGAAAGGCGGGTTAACGAACTGACCGAATCGGAGCTGACGGGTATCCGTGAGTCCGTGGATAACGATTACAATGTCGAAGGTGATCTTCGCCGTGAAGTCGCTATGAACATCAAGCGTCTTATGGACCTTGGTTGTTATCGCGGTATCAGG
>CBFDEA010000399.1:0-2673 GCA_965603695.1 uncultured Rhodospirillaceae bacterium
TTGACGTTCTCAGTTTTCTTATCTGTATTGATTGACCTTGCCGATTCTCCGGCACGCGCCGATGAAACAGATCGCAAACCTTTTTCCGTTTTCAAGGATTGCGATACCTGCCCGGAACTGGTCGTCATTCCGCCGGGTAAATTCTTGATGGGTCAGAAGTTCTCCAACCCCAACGAACAGCCTGTACACAAAGTCACCATCGCCTACCCTTTCGCCATCGGGCGGGCCGAGATCAAAGTCGGGGAATGGAACACATGTGTTGCTGATGGAGTCTGTCGCGATTTTTCCGACGCTACCCGAGTGTATCCGGATGATTATCCACAGGCCGGGCTGAGCTGGGCGAGATCGAAAGTCTTTATTGGCTGGTTGTCAAAGAAGACCGGGAAGACCTACCGTTTGCCATCCGAGGCCGAATGGGAATACGCGGCTCGTGGCGGCACCCAAACCCGCTACTGGTGGGCCCTGGTTTTATGGGAAACAGGGCCAATTGTCATTATTGCGGCCCCCATCAGGGAACAATTGGCATCACGCGGGCTGGAAGTTATCCAGCCAATCCGTTCGGACTCTTCGATGTCTCCGGCAACCTGAACGAATGGGTGCGAGATTGCTGGAACACCACTTATGAAGGGGCTCCAACAGATGGCTCCCCCTGGCTGGAAGGAGAGTGTCAATACAATATGCTTCGAGGCGGAGCCCGAAACTATGACCCTGTACATATTCGGCCAGCCAACCGTAGTCACATTATGTATCCAAACCATAACGAGAATATGCATGGCCTGCGCGTTGTTCGCGAGCTGCCGTAATTTAAATCCCAGTTTTCCCAACAAAAAAAACCGCCCGAAAAGGGCGGCTTGGGGGGCGGATAAAATCCGGACGCAACTGTGCGACTCGTTAACTAGATGCTTAACCTAAGCGGGTGCATCCGTCAAGGACTATATTCCGCCGCCGGAAAAACCCGCCAATTACTTCCAGATTGGTTTGCCTGAGCCTGGCAGGCCGTAGCGTTGCCATTTATTGGTGACTTTGTCGATAATGTCGTCGCTCATGCGGATTTTACGGCCCCATTCCCGGTGGGTTTCGGCACCAATTTTGGCCGTCGCATCGATGCCCATTTTCGAGCCGAGACCGGATTCCGGCGAGGCGAAATCCAGATAGTCGATGGGTGTGCGTTCGATCATGGTGACGTCGCGGGCCGGATCGACATTTGTCGATATGGCCCAAATGACATCGTTCCAGTCGCGCGCGTCGATGTCTTCATCAACGACGATAACAAACTTGGTATACATGAACTGGCGCAGGTAGGACCACACCGCCATCATCACCCGCTTGGCGTGCCCGGCGTAGGCCTTCTTAATGGAGACGACGGCGACCCGGTACGAACAGGCTTCCGGCGGCAGCCAGAAATCGACGATTTCCGGAAACTGCTGAGTCATCAGTGGAATGAACACTTCGTTGAGCGCCTCGCCCAACACCGAGGGCTCATCGGGCGGCCGGCCTGTGAAGGTCGACAGGTATATCGGGTTTTTACGCATGGTAATGGCGCTCACGGTAAAGACCGGGAACGGCTCGACGGAATTGTAATAACCGGTGTGATCGCCGTAGGGACCTTCGTCGGCAACGTCCGATAACGAGACATGACCTTCGAGCACGATTTCGGCCTCGGCAGGCACCTTCAACGGCACCGTCTTGCAATCGACCAGAACCACCTTTTCACCGCGCAACAAACCGGCGAACTGATATTCCGATAACGTGTCGGGAACCGGCGTCACGGCGGCCAGGATGGTGCCGGGATCGGCCCCGATCACGGCGGCTAGTGGCATCGGCTCGTCACTGACCTGTTTCCAGCGGGCGAACTGTTGCGCCCCGCCGCGATGTTTCAGCCAGCGCATGATCGTCGTATTTTTGCCCGTCACCTGCATGCGGTAGATGCCCAGGTTCGGCGTGTCGCGCTTGTCGCCGCCTTCCTTGCCCGCTTCCGGCCCCTCCGTCACTACCAGCGGCCAGGTGATCAGCGGCCCCGGCTCACCGGGCCAGCAGGTCTGCACCGGCAGTTTTCCAAGATCGATGTCATCGCCGCTCAGCACCACTTCCTGACACGCCGCTTTACTCGTCGTCTTCGGCTTCATGGACATGACTGTCTTAAGCAATGGCAGCATGTCCAGGGCCTCGCGCCAGCCTCCCGGCGGTTCCGGCTGGCGCAGGAAGGCCAGGGTCTCGCCGACCTCGCGCAGTTGTCCCGGTTCGCGGCCCATGCCCCAAGCGACCCGCTTAACCGTGCCGAAAAGATTGACCAAAACCGGCATGGCCGACTTTTCGCCACGCTCATCCACGACGTTCTCAAACAGCACGGCCGGGCCGCCTTCGGCCAGCAGACGGGTCTGAATTTCCGTCATCTCCAGGTTGGTCGAAACCGCCTCGGTGACCCGCACCAAAGCCCCCTCGCGTTCCAACCGGTCGATGAATTCTCTTAAGCTCTTATATGACATGGTTTCTTTTTTAGCGCGTTCGGCGACGCTTTAACAGTGGATAAGCTACTGGCAGCGTTCCGAAATGTTGTATTTACGCGAAAAGCGGGATACGGTTTGCCAATTGTCGAGGGGTTGATTAATGGCTGAGAGCAAGATGAGACACGAGCGCCGCATTGAAGACAATACCTTCAAGCGGATGATCGAC
>CBFDEA010000400.1:0-2672 GCA_965603695.1 uncultured Rhodospirillaceae bacterium
ATCAATCGGTGCGGAGGTTGAATCCTTGGCGTCATGACCGGCCATGGCACCGAGCATGATGGCGGCGTCGCGGACACTACGGGTCATCGGCCCGGCCTGATCGAGCGACGAGGCGAAAGCGACGGTGCCCCAGCGCGAGCAACGCCCATAAGTCGGCTTAAGACCGACGATACCGGAGAACGAGGCCGGCTGACGGATCGAGCCGCCGGTATCGGTACCCGTCGCGGCCAAGGCCAGTCGCCCGGCAACGGCGGCAGCCGAACCACCCGAAGAGCCGCCCGGCACCAGATCCTTGCCGTCTTCGCCTTTCCACGGATTGATGACATTGCCGTAATAGCTGGTGATATTGGCCGAGCCCATGGCGAATTCGTCCATGTTGGTCTTGCCCAGCATGACCGCACCGGCGTCGCGCAGATTGCCGGTGACCGTCGACTCATAAGGCGGGATGAAGCCATCGAGAATGTGTGAGCCGGCCGTGGTCAGGACCCCTTCGGTACAAAATAGATCCTTGATGGCGACGGGGATGCCGTCCATGGGGCCGGCGACGTTGCCGCTGGCCCGCCTGTCATCGGATTCCTTGGCCCGCTCCAGGGCGATGTCGGGGGTCTCGGTAATGAAGGCGTTGAGCTTGCGCGATGCCTCCATGGCCGCGACGTGGGCCGCGGTCAGTTCAACGGCGGTGAAGTCGCCAGCGGCCAATCCGTCGCGGGCGCTGGAAATATTAAGGTCTGTCAGTTTTGTCATGTCCCGCCCCTACTCGACAACTTTTGGCACGGCGTAAAAACCGTCTACGGTATCGGGCCCGTTGACCAGCACCTTGTCGCGGCAATCGCCGTCGTTGACGATGTCGGCGCGGAGCGGCAAGGTCACATCGACGACACTGGCCAACGGCTCGACGCCGTCCGTATCGACGCCGTTGAGCTGTTCGACCCAGTGAAGAATTGCCGAAAGTTCCCCGGCCAGATGGTCGAGATTTTCATCGGCGACCTTGATTCTGGCCAGATTGGCGATGTTTTTGACGGTTTCTTTATCCAGCGACATGACGGCGTCCAAACCCTTTTTGAATGTTCTTGAAAGCGGCGCGGAAGGTAACATCCACCCCGCCCCGGCGCAAGCGGGCTTGAGGGCTTTAGATCAAACTGCCATTTGATCTAAAACTCCACCTGTTGCAGATATTCCGGCACGACGGCGTCCCAGCCGAAACGATCCTGTATTTTCATTCTCAGGGAAGAGGCGGCCTCGGGCTCGCCGTGGGTGATAAATGTTTTACGCGGGGGGCTTTGAAAGTTTCCCAGCCAATCGAGAATTTCGCCGTAATCGGCATGGGCCGATGTGTTATGCAATTCTTCGACCCGTGCGCGCACCTTCCACATACTGCCGTGAATCCTGATTTGGTCTTCACCGTGAACCAGCCGCGCGCCGCGCGTCCCGGTCGCCTGGTAGCCGGTAAACAAGATGGTGTTTCGCGCATCGGTGATGAAGTGTTTCAAGTGATGGACGACCCGGCCGCCCGTCGCCATGCCGCTGGCCGATATAATAACGGTAGGCATGCCGACGCCGTGATCGAGCGCTTTGGAATCCTCCGGCGTGTCGACATATTGGGCAATATTGCAGACGTCGGCGCACAGTTTTTCAGACAGGCGATGCTCTTTCCTGTGGCGGCTTAACAGGTGCGTGACGTTGATGGCCATCGGGCTGTCAAGGAACACCGGAAGCGCCGCCGGGATCGTCTTGGCGACTTTAAGCTGTTGAATATAATAGAGAATACTTTGCGTCCGCCCGACGGCGAAGGCCGGAATAATGACCGATCCGCCGCGCCCCACCGTCTCATTGATGATCTCGCCAATTTTATCCTGCGGGCTCATGTCGTCGTGCAATCTGTCGCCGTAGGTCGATTCCAGCACCAGATAATCGGCCCCCTGCATGTGCGCCGGGGGATTCATCACCGGATCGACAGGGCGGCCAAGATCGCCGGAGAATAAAACCGAGGTCTGGCCGTCATTGACCAAAACAAAAGCCGATCCGAGAATATGGCCGGACCGGCTTAAGGTGAAGGTCAAACCGCCGCCAACGCTGTGGGCCTTGCCAAAGTCGACAACCTTGAACTTTTTTAAAGACTCCTCTGCGTCTTTTTTTGTGTACAGCGGCAACGCCGGTTTGTGTTTGGAATAGTCGTAACGGTTGGCCCGTTCGGCGTCGGCTTCCTGAAGATAGCCACTATCGGGCAGCAGGATCGCGCACAGATCATAAGTCGCCGCCGAACAATAGATCGCGCCCTTAAAGCCATGTTTGACCAGCAACGGAATATAACCGCTGTGGTCGATATGGGCATGAGTCAGCACGACGGCATCGATGGAAGCCGGGTTTACCGGCAGTTTTTGCCAGTTGCGCAGACGCAACTCCTTGAGCCCTTGAAACAGGCCGCAATCGACAAGAACTTTCTTGCCGGCATGCTCCAACAGGTATTTGGAGCCGGTCACCGTGCCTGTCGCTCCCAAGAATGTCAGCTTCATGACTAGACGCTCCCTTATACCAATAAAGATACGCCCTATGGGACGCCGCTGCCAGCCCTTGCCGGGTGAAGCCAGATTAAAATCGAGTAGTGTTTTGACTTTACGGATTTGCTATAGTGAGGCCCCCACTCTCGCGTCCCTATGAAGTTTGTGAGAAAT
>CBFDEA010000401.1:0-2666 GCA_965603695.1 uncultured Rhodospirillaceae bacterium
TCGCCCGTCAGCAGCATTTCCATGGCTTGTTTGCGCCCGACATTGCGGCTTAAGGCGACCATCGGCGTCGAACAGAACAGGCCGATGTTGACGCCGGGGGTGGCAAACCAGGCCGTGCGGCCCGCTACCGCCAGATCGCAAGTGGCGACCAACTGGCACCCGGCCGCCGTCGCCAGGGCGTGGACGCGGGCGATCACCGGTTGCGGCAGGCGGGTGATTGCCAGCATCAGGCGCGAGCACTGGGAAAACAGGTCCTGGTAATTCTCAGGACCCGGATTGGCGCGTATTTCCTTCAAATCATGACCGGCGCAAAAGGCCGGGCCGTTCGCGGCGATGACCACGGCGCGGATCGTGGTGTCGGTTGCGATGGCAGCGAGTTCACTCTCCAGGGCGCTCATCAGGCCGACGGACAGGGCGTTGCGTTGCGCGGGTCTGTTTAAGGTCAGGGTCGCGACTCCGTCCGCATCGTCGCGTAAGGCCACTGGAGACTGGGAATTCTGGTTGGCTTGAGCGGTCATTGGGTGCAGGGCTCCTGACTGAATTTGAACTGAACTTTGCCGCTTTCGGGGCGCTCAAGGCAAGGGATATTTGACGTTAACGTAAACGTCAACTAGCCTTCAACCGTCGTGACATACTAAGGATCATTTGCCGCCATGCCAAAGATGACGATTGCCGAGTTTAATCAACTGCTGGCCGAGGAAATGCCGTTTGCCGTCGATGTCGGTTTGCGTCTGGATGTCATGGAGCACGGCGCGGTGTCCATGGTCTTGCCCTATGACGGCAATATGTTGCGCCCCGGCGGGACCATTTCCGGGCCGTCGATGATGATGCTGGCCGACGCCGCCATGTACGCCGTCGTCCTGTCGATGATCGGGCGGGTGGCCTTGGCGGTGACGACCAACTTCAATATCAATTTTCTGCGCAAGCCCGCACCCGGCGATATTTCGGCGGAAGGCAAAATTATCAAACTTGGCAAGCGCCTGGCGGTTATTCAGGTGACGCTGTTTTCGGTTAACGATGAAGAACCGGTCGCCCACGCCACCGGCACCTATTCCATTCCACCGCTTGAAAAGCGCGGTTGAATGGTCATTTAATACTATTGAACATCAGGGGGATAAGGCGATGACAGCAGCGTTTCCATTTAGCAGGTTTTTTCAGGCCGTTCTTATGCTCGTCGTTGTGTCTGTGGCGCTCCCCTTGAATGCTCAGGAAGAAGATGTCGCGGGCACGGTCGTCCGCCTGCAAGGCAACGCCGTGGCCATGCAGGATGCCTTGCCCAGAGCCCTTAAGGTCGGCGATAAAATTCTTCGTGGCGATGTCATTTCGACAGGCAAGGGAAGCCGCCTGGAAATGCAAATGCTCGACGACGCGGTGATGACTCTGGGCGCGAAAACCATCTTCGTCGTCACCGACTATATCGCCAGCGGGCCAGAGCCATTGGCCTCGTTCCGCTTGATGCAGGGCGCTTTCAAGGCGGTCAGTGGCAAGATCGCCGGATCCCGGAAGGACGCATTTATCGTCGCTACGGAAGTCGCGACCATCGGTATTCGCGGCACCACGTTCTGGGGCGGCACGCTGGATGGAGACTTCGAAGTCGCCCTTTTGGATGGCAAGGGGGTTTATGTTGAAACCAAGGCCGGGCGTGTTGATCTGACGATCGTCGGCCAGGGCACGAAAATTACGAGCCGCAACGCAAGCCCGTCGAAGGTGGTCGTCTGGCCCGATAAAAAAACCAAACGCGCCATCGCCACGGTCAGCTTTGACTGAGCCTGCTTAAACGAGTCGGCGCGTCATTGATTGCAGGCCCCATATTTTTCGTGCATAAGCGCAAATTCATGATCGCTTTGAAGGTGCGCCGATGATCAGGGTTATTTCTAATTGCTGGGCGTTGTTGCTGGGTTTGGGCTTGATCATGCTCGGCAATGGCTTGCTGGGTTCGTTGTTGGGTATTCGCGCCTCGATCGAAGGCTTCGGGATGTCGGCCACGGGGATGGTCATGTCGGGCTATTTCATCGGCATGATTTTTGGCTCAACGGTTGTTCCGAAAATGGTCGGGCGCGTCGGCCATATCCGCATATTTGGTGCCTTGGCCTCGCTCGCCTCGACCGCCGTGCTGGTCCACGTCGTGTTCATCGATCCCTGGGTATGGTGGGTGATGCGATTGATTACCGGTTTTGCCTTCGCCGGGATTTACGTGGTCGCGGAAAGTTGGCTCAATGACGCATCGGAAAACGAGACCCGTGGGCAGTTACTGAGTTTTTATATGTTTGTTGTGTTGGTCGGCCTGGCTGGCGGCCAGTTCCTGCTGAACATGGCGGCCCCTTCGGGCTACGAATTATTCGTCCTGATATCCGTACTGGTCAGCCTCGCCCTGATTCCGATCCTGGTCTCCGTTAGCCATGCACCGGATTTCGAAACAACTGAATCGGCCAGTATTGCCCAACTTTTTTACGTTTCACCGTTAGGCGTTATCGGCATGCTGGTGACCAGTGTTTCCATGGGCACGGTTTTCGGGCTGGGTGCCGTGTACGCGGCAAAGATCGGCATGTCGGTGCAGGAAATTTCCTTCTTCATGGGCGCGATCGTTGTCGGTGGGGCGGTGGTCCAGTTGCCACTGGGGCGGATGTCCGACAGGGTCGGTCGTCGCCGGAGTATTATCGGACTGG
>CBFDEA010000402.1:0-2662 GCA_965603695.1 uncultured Rhodospirillaceae bacterium
ATGAGACGGGTACTTGGCGGCTCCGATAATCGCAAGTGTGCCTCCCAAGGCACTGCGCAAAGGGGACACTCTTATTCGGAGCCGCCCTTTTTTTTGCAGCCCTATAGCACCGCAACCTTTTAATCTTGTTGAGACTTGTCGTCGGCAAACTTGAAGCCGACGTTGCCGTTGTTGCGCTTCAGTTCGTACATGGCCTTGTCGGCCATCTCGAGAAGGGCCTCCGGGCTTTTGGCGTGGTCCGGATAC
Source organism: uncultured Rhodospirillaceae bacterium (assembly GCA_965603695.1). Taxonomy (GTDB): domain Bacteria; phylum Pseudomonadota; class Alphaproteobacteria; order Rhodospirillales; family JABHCV01; genus JACNJU01. The sequence goes on from CBFDEA010000402.1 coordinate 247, forward strand.
ATAGTGATGCCGATGCTGACACCGATACGCATTTCCGTGCCATCGAGATCGAAGGGTTCGCATAAGGATTGGGTCAGTTTTTCACAGGTTCGGACAACCGATGTCTGATCGACCACATCGGGCATGATGATGACGAATTCATCGCCGCCGAAACGCGCCAGGGTATCGCTGGCGCGGATACAGTTTTTCATTATTTCGGCAACATTTTGCAAGGCATGATCTCCAGCCTTGTGACCGAGCCTGTCGTTGACCAGTTTGAAGTCATTGAGGTCGATGAACATGACGGCGACCTTGGCCCCACTTCGCTGGGCCCTGACCAGTTCATGCTCCAGCCGGTCGCGCATCAGGTTGCGGTTGGGAAGGCCGGTCAGCGGGTCGTGTCCGGCCAGGTGCAAGGCTTTATCTTCGGCCCGTTTGCGCTGCGTTACGTCATGGAAAACGAGTAGTAAGCGTTCTTCGTTATCGATGTCGATGATTTCACCGTTAAAGACGCAATCGCGGGCTTCGCCATTTTTGGTGATCAGGGTTCCTTCAAAATCGCGAATGCTCTTATCGCGCCTGATCGCCTTGATGAGTTGGACTCGCTGCCTGAAATTTTGCCACAGGCCGACTTCAGCCGCCGTTTTGCCGATCACATCTGCGCGCTCGTACCCGGTGGTGGCGCACCAGTGGTCATTGACTTCGTAAAGAAGGCCGTCCTTGATGCCGGCGATGGCCAGGGAAGCCGGACTGGAGTTGAAGGCCTTGGAAAATCGTTGTTCGGACTGGCGCAGGGCTTTCTCCGCTTTTTTGCGCTCGCTGATGTCCGTATAACTGGTGACGAAGCCGCCCCCCGGCATGGGTTGGCCGCGGATTTCAAGGATGGTGCCATCCGGCATTGTCCGTTCGAAGGTGTGGGGCTCGAATTTTTTTGCCAGCTCGACCCGTTCCCGGACCTGCTCATCGACGTCGCCCTCGCCGTATTCACCGCGTTCGGCATTGAAGCGAATAAAGTCTTCAAAGGGCGCCCCCAATTTGAAGCGCTCAGGCGGAAAATTCAAAAGTTCCAGAAAACGTTGATTGAAGGCGATCAGGTTGAGCTCCGCATCGGCCATGGAAATGCCTTCGTCCATGTTGCTCAGGGCGGCTTCCAACACGGTCGTTTTCAAAACGATCTCTTCCTGGCGCTTCAAATAAAGCCACAATATCCAAGCCAGAACGGCAGAAATCATCAGTGCGATCAGGACTGTCAATTTCGATGCCAGCGATGTCATGGTGGTCAGGGTCAGCGTCGTCGGCATCAGGGCAAGCGTCCATTGCCGGTTAGCCACCTTGAAGGTGCGCTGGACGGTGAGCGGGTTTGCGAGGTCGACCTCTCCCTGATTGAACAGCGCAAGTGTGCCATCGTTGAGTCGATAGTGATAAGCATGCTCCAGGTCGTCAGTCAGGGCCGCTTTGACAAGTGGGGAAATGCGGAAAACAAGATTGATATAACCTTCCGTTTCATGAACAGTCCCCATCGGTAAATAGGCGGCGATGCCATTGCCCCCCTGGGTCAATTCGAAAGGTCGGGTAACTTGTATTTGTTGTAGTCTGTCAGATTGGGCGAGGACGGGACCGGCCACGCGGTGGGTCTTCAGGTCGAGCCCGATGGCCGCCTCGTTTCCCTTAACGGGGGTTACCCAGCGGATCACGCCGTCCCTGTCGGCCCAGTTAATGGCCTGGAAATCGGCAAACAACTGGTGGAATGACGCGGCTTGCGTATGAAATTTTTCAGGCGTGTTGATCTGCCCCTGGCCCCACTCATGGGACATGTGCTGGCCGATGGCGAAGCGGGTTGTGATGAAGCTTTCCAGCCTGACGGCTAGTTGTTCTGCGACTACGGCACCACTGTTCTGGATGTTGCGGATGTGGCTGTCTTCGTTCAGTTGCCGGATCGACATGATGGCGAAAACCAGCAACAGAAATACAGCAGCGGGGATGAGGTTGGTTCTCGTCACGGGCGCGCTTCCTTAAGTTTCAGACGGTCAATGAACGACATCCGGGATGTTACAATAAAAACCATCCGGCATTTGGATCGCCGGGGCACCGGATTTGACCCGCGCCGACTTGTAACAATCCACGCTCACCATTTTATCGGCTATGGGGGTGTCAACATAAGGTTCGATCAGTCCTTCGATTTTAAGGTCGCGGGCGGTTCCCGGTATAGCGCAAACGACGACGGATTTAATCGGCGTGTCGAGTTCAAGCCAGCGGACCTCCTTTTGGCTGAATTCAAGGCTGCGCAGCCTTTCACACAGTTGCAGCGAACGGGTCGCATCGGGCACGTCGCTTTGCCAAATAAGCACTGCCGCAGATACCGTCGCGGCGGTCATCAGCAAGATTGTCAGTATGGTTCTCATAATAGGGTAATGTTAATGCAATTTTGCCCTGTGTC
>CBFDEA010000403.1:0-2653 GCA_965603695.1 uncultured Rhodospirillaceae bacterium
CGACCAATTGTCAGGCCGACACTCCGGTCAGGACACTCAACAGCCTGAGTGTGGAAAGACAGGATGAGCACATTCTTATTCACGTCCAGGCACGCTCGTTTTTGCACCATCAGGTGCGCAATTTCGCCGGTTCGTTAAAGCGGGTCGGTGCCGGAAAATGGAGCGCCGAAGACCTGAAAGCGGCGCTGGATTCACGCGACAGGCGGGCCGGTGGACAGACCGCCCCAGCCGACGGGCTTTATTTAACCGGCGTCAGCTACTAAAATAAGTAGAAGCACTGACCCTGAAGGAGCATCAATGTCGGAAATTAAACTGAGTTTGCTACCCTCTGACGACGCCGCCGCGCCACCGCCGCCGCCGCCGCCGCAAGAAGCAGCGCCGATTGCCGGTTACTTCGCCATTGGCCTGGCCCTCGCCGGTATTTTCACCAGTGGGGCTATTTTTGTTCCCCTGGCCTTCATAGCCAGTGTCATCGCCCTTTTTTCGGGGCAGATCATTTGGGGTATTTTTGGCATCCTGCTCAGTTTCGCCGGGCTGTTGACCTCCCCCATCCTGCTGACCTTCCTCGGCCTGGCTTGGCTTGCCTCTATTGTCGGGGTCTAGATCAAACTGCCATCGCTTGATGGCAGAGCATTTGATCGATTTCAAATTAAGATCAAACGGCCATCGCTTGCTGGCAGATCATTTGATTTAGAGCATTTTCTCGGCGTAGCCGTTGACCAGCAGGCTGAGGGTGAAGTCGATGGCAACGATGCCGATTGCGTGGGCAGTGGAAATTTCCAGGGCCGTCTTGGCGATGAACCAGATCAGAACCATGATCATCATCAATATAATGAGGCCAAAAAAACTGCCGCTGTCGGGTGACATGACGGCGGTGACCGAGAGCATTGCAAGGGGCAGGTAAAGCATGTTCTGCAAAAGCGCCGCCCAGTTATAGGCGACGATAAAGCGGATGTATCTATCGCCGCGCCCCATGGCCCTTGTCAGGGGGTCGATGATGACCGGAAATGCCAGCCAGGCAACGATGTAGGCAATGGCCTCAACGGCGATGAAGCGAATGGGCGGTGTCGAGACCTCGCCCATGGCGTAGCGGATGGCCAGCAGGCCGGCGTAAAAAGGGGCGACCATCAAGGCGACCTTGAAAGAACGCCAGAAAGCGCCGGGGGTATTTCTGAAATACTCCATGCCGCCGGGATCCAGGCGGGCGAGTCGGTAAACCCCGTAGAGCGCATTGCTCATTTCACCGGTCGGGGCGGCCATTATTGTGAAAAATAAGCCTCAAGCACGGCGTCGTAAACGTCGGCAAGGGCCATAATGTCATCGACGGCGGCGTTCTCATCGACCTTGTGGGCGGTAGCGTTGATCAATCCGAATTCGGCGACCGGACAAAAGTCCTTGATAAAACGGGCGTCCGAGGTGCCACCGCTGGTGCTCAATTCGGGCGTCCTGCCGGTGATATCCTTGCAGGCCTGACTAATGATCTGGCTTAAGGGGCCGGGCGGAGTCAAGAAAGATTCACCGGAAATCGAAAATTCCAGGCCGTAGCGGCTGTCTGTTTCGGCGGCGATGGGTTCGATGATCTGGCGAAAGCGTTGTTCCAGGCCCAGGCCCATGTGCCGGTCGTTGAAACGGATGTTGAAGCTGGCTTCCGCCTTGGCCGGGATGATGTTGGTCGCCGGATTGCCGACATCGACGGTGGTGATTTCAAGGTTGGAGCGGGCAAATTGCTCGGTACCATCGTCCAGATGTTCGGCGTCGATGGCGCTGAGCATTTTCAGCATCACCGGCACCGGGTTATCGGCAAGATGCGGGTAAGCCGCGTGACCCTGGGTGCCGTAGACGATCAAGTGGCCGTTCATGGAACCGCGCCGACCGATCTTGACGGTGTCGCCAAGGGCGTCAACGCTGGTCGGCTCGCCGACCAGACAGGCGTCGATGGTTTGCCCTTGTTCGCTCATCCAGCCGAGCACCTTCGGCGTGCCGTTGATCGCCGGACCTTCCTCGTCGCCGGTAATCAGAAAACTGATCGAGCCGTTGAAATCCTTGCCATGACGAGCGATGAAACGCGCCGCCGCGGCTGCGAAACAGGCAATGGCGCACTTCATGTCCGACGCGCCGCGGCCATAAAGAAGGCCCTCGCGGACCTGGCCGCCGAAGGGATCGACGCTCCAGTCATCGCGGTTGCCGATGGGAACCACATCGGTGTGTCCGGCGAAGCAGAAGTTGGGGCCACTTGTGCCAATGCGGGCGTACAGGTTATCGACGTCAGGGGTGCCGGCCTCGGAAAAAGGCAGGCGCTGGCAGCTCAAGCCGATATCGCTCAAAGCCGCTTCAAGGACGTCAAGCGCACCTGCGTCCTCGGGCGTGATAGAGGGGCAGCGGATCAAGGCTTGGCTTAAAGCGAGCGGATCGATGATGCTCACAACATTAATCTCTAAGCAGCTCGTTGATCGAGGTTTTGGCGCGGGTACGTTCATCGACGCGCTTGACGATTACGGCGCAGTAAAGACTGGGTGCGGGCAAGCCGTTCGGCATGGTTTTGTCAGATGGCATGGAGCCCGAGACAACCACCGAATAGGCCGGAACGCGACCGTAAAAGACTTCGCCGGTGGCCCGGTCGATGACCTTGGTCGAGGCGCTGATGTAGACGCCC
>CBFDEA010000404.1:0-2640 GCA_965603695.1 uncultured Rhodospirillaceae bacterium
CATTGAACAACTCCTCTGAGTGAGAGCTCCCGGGCGAAGTGGCAAGCGGCCCGATGTCCCGGTTCTACCTCTTCCAAGACGGGTTGCTCTGTACGGCAAATCTCCTGTGAGTACGAGCATCGGGGATGGAAGATGCATCCGCGCGGTGGATTCGACGGGTCCGCCACCTCGCCCTGGAGTACCAATCTCTGTTTTTTTGTGAGGGGATCGGGGATGGGTACGGCCGAGAGCAGGGCCTCGGTATAGGGGTGTACGGGATGGTTGTAGATATCGTCGCGGCTGGCGATTTCCAGGATCTTACCGGCGAACATGATGGCGATGCGATGCGAGATTGGCAAGTACAGCTGATGGCGGGGTTGTGGTGACGGTGTTCTTTAAACGAGAGTTGATTGCCAGAATGCCGGTGATTTAAGTTGGCCGGGCTTTGGTCGCCCACTGTACCTGGACCATCATCGAGACTTCCTGGCCCTCGACTTTCAATATCTTCTTGGCGGCGCGCGGCAGGGGGATTTTATTGGTCGAGCAGAATTTAATCAGCGCCGCGCCGACCTGGTCCCTGCTCAAGGGAACATCTTTCGGGTCGTTGACATCCAGTGTCGAGAACCGCAACACCAAAATACTGGCGTCATTGTCGCTGACCGCGACTTCATCGATAGGGGCGTGGGGGATATTGACGTTATTGCGTAAGCAATAATCGTAGGCGGCGGCTTTCAGCTCGTCATTATCAAAAACGAGCTTTCTTAGTTCTTTGGGCATGGCCGCTCCGATCAGGGTTTTCGCTCGTTACAATGAATTAATGTGCGTCGTTCCAATTATGGCCGATGCCGATATCGACAATCAATGGAACATCCAGATTGGCTGCATTTTCCATAGTTTTCTTAACGACGCCTGAAGTTGCCTCAATTTCTTTTTCCGGTACTTCAAAGATCAGCTCATCGTGGACCTGCAGCAACATTTTCGCAGCCAGGCCAGCTTGCTCCAAAGCATCCGGCATGGCGACCATGGCGCGCTTGATAATATCGGCGGCCCCGCCCTGGATCGGCGCATTGATGGCGGCACGTTCGGCGAAAGCCCGCATCTGCGGAGCCTTATCATCGATGCCGCGAACATGGCACTTGCGCCCGAACAGGGTCGAAACATAACCCTGATTGCGGGCTTCTTCCTTGGTTTGTTCCATGTAGGCACGAATGCCCGGATAGCGCTCGAAATAGGCCTTGATGTAATCCGCCGCCGCACCGTTGGAAATATCGAGCTGCCGGGCCAGGCCAAAGGCCGAAATGCCGTAGATGATGCCGAAGTTGATGGCCTTGGCCTGCCTGCGCACCATCGGGTCCATGCCTTCCAACGGCACACCGAAAACCTGCGAGGCGGTCAGCGCGTGAATGTCCTCGCCGGACTTGAAGGCCTCGATCAGGCTATCGATCCCGGCAACGTGGGCGAGCAGCCTAAGTTCAATCTGTGAATAATCGGCACTGAGAAGCTGGCAGCCTTCCTCGGCGATGAATGCCTTCCTGATCTTGCGGCCTTCTTCTGTGCGCACCGGAATGTTCTGCAGGTTGGGGTCCGATGACGCCAGCCTGCCTGTCGAAGTTCCGGCCATGGAGTACGAGGTATGGACGCGCCCGGTGCCGGGGTGAATTTGCGCTATCAACGCGTCCGTATAGGTGCTTTTCAGCTTCGCCAATTGCCGCCAGTCGAGAACTTTTTGCGGCAGGACGTGACCGTCGCCCGCCAATTTATCGAGGACATCGGCACCGGTGGCATAGGCCCCGGTTTTGCCTTTTTTGCCGCCGGGCAATTGCATTTCATCGAACAGCACCTCGCCCAATTGCTTGGGTGAGCCGACATTGAAGTCGCGCCCGGCAAGGCCGTGTATCTCGCCTTCAAGGTCGCCCAGGCGGACGGCGAAATCGGCGCTCAGGCGTTTAAGTTCAACGGCGTCGACCTTGATGCCATGGCGTTCCATGTCGATAAGCACGCCGATCAACGGGCGCTCCATGGTCTCGTAAACCGTGACCATGGCTTCATCGACCAGACGCGGCTTTAAAAGCTTGTGCAGGCGGCAGGTCATATCGGCGTCTTCCGCCGCGTAATCCAGTGCCTTGTCCAGGCCGACGTAATCAAACGTCACCTGCGCCTTGCCGGTGCCCGCGACTTCTTTAAATTTAATGTTCCGATGATCACAATGGCGCTCGGAAAGCTCGTCCAGACTATGCCCATGCAAGCCGCAATCGAGCGCATAAGACAGCACCATGGTGTCGTCGATGGCCCTGAAAGAAAGCCCGTAATTGGCCAGTACCTGGGCGTCATATTTAATGTTGTGGCCGACTTTAAGGACGCTGGGGTCACGGAACATTGCGCCAAGACACGCCAGGGCCTGATCGAAATTGACCTGCTCGGGGCCTTCCCTCGATCCACTTTCAGTGCCGCCGTCGCCAAGATCGAACATGCCTTGCGCCACCGGTGCCTTGTGGGCCAGCGGGATATAACAGGCCTGACCGGGTTCTATGGAAAGCGACACACCGACCAGTTCGGCCTGGGTCGCGTCGAGCGACGTGGTTTCCGTATCGACGGCGACGACGCCTTTGGCGGTCGCCGCGGCAACCCATGTCTTTAAGGTCTCAAGATCCTGGACCAACT
>CBFDEA010000405.1:0-2632 GCA_965603695.1 uncultured Rhodospirillaceae bacterium
CCGTTGGATACGGGGGCCTCTCCAGGAAATGGAACCCGGATAAGACAGTTGGTTGCCGCTGCGGAAAATGAAATATGTCATTCCTGCGCAGGCAGGAATCCAGTATTTCGATACCTAAGGCACTTTTCGGAGAAATGGACCCCTGCCTTCGCAGGGGTGACATTCTTCCGCAACAGGAAGCAACCAGGAAACGAGAGAGTGTTTGCAAGGTAATTACTTAAAAGACAAGGAGTTAAGTCAATGGCAGCCATTAAGGTAGCAATCAATGGATTTGGAAGAATCGGCCGTACCGTCATGCGGGTCCTCTCCGACCGCAAGGGCGAGTTTGACGTAGTCGCGGTGAACGATCTGACTTCACCCCAAGCCAACGCCCATCTGTTCAAATACGATACCATCATGGGCAAATTCAAGGGTGATGTGGCCATCGATGGCGGCGATATCGTCATCAACGGCGACAAGATCAAGGTCCTCTCAGAGCGAAGCCCTGCGAATCTGCCCTGGGCCGATATGGGTGTGGAAGTGGTCATTGAATCTACCGGCGTTTTTCGTGAGCGCGAAAGCCAAAAAGGTGGTTACGGCGACCACCTCAAGGCCGGTGCGAAGAAGGTCATCCTGACCGTACCGGCAAAAGACGAAATCGATGCCACAATTGTACTGGGAGTCAACGACGACACCCTTACTGCCAAACACCAATGCGTCTCGAATGCCAGTTGTACGACGAACTGCCTGGCGCCGGTCGTCAAGGTACTGCATGAGTCGTTCGGCATTGAGTTTGGGGCCATGACTACCATCCACGCGTACACCAACGACCAGCACGTGTTGGACCTGGTGCACAAGGACCTACGTCGGGCCCGGGCGGCGGCGTTAAATATCATTCCGACGACGACCGGTGCGGCCCGTGCCGTCGGTAAGGTGATCCCGGACCTGAACGGCAAGCTCGACGGCTTTGCCATGCGAGTGCCGGTCATGACGGGCAGCGTAGTCGATCTGACGGCGCAGCTTTCCAAGAGTGCAACGGTCGATGACATCAATGCGGCGGCCAAGGCGGCGGCCGGGGGACAACTTAAGGGCATCCTGGAATATTGCGAGGAGCCGATCGTCAGCAGCGATATCATCGGCAACTGTAACTCCAGTATTTTTGATGCTCTTTCTACGATTACCGTTCCCAAGGGCGGTTCCAAACTGGTCAAGGTCGTCAGTTGGTACGACAACGAGTGGGGGTATTCCTGCCGTACCGTGGACATGATCCAGAAGCTGGCAAGCCTGTAATTTAATCGCATGAAGAATTTGTATTTATAAGGTGAAACCCATGGCCAAGAAAACCATCGCCGATATCGACGTGAAGGGCAAAAAGGTATTCATGCGGGTCGATTTCAACGTCCCGCTGGATGAGGAGTGCAACGTGACCAACGACCGGCGGATTCAGATGGCGCTGCCGACCATCAAAATGGCTCTGGAAAAGGGCGCCCGTTTGATTTTAGCGTCGCACCTCGGACGACCGAAGGGCGAACGGGATGATAAATTCTCTCTGGCGCCGGCGGCAAAACGGCTGGGTGAACTAATAGGTCAGGACGTCAAGATGGCGCCGGATTGCATTGGCCCGGAAGTCGAAGCCATGGCCAACCAACTCAAAGACGGTGAGGTCATGGTCCTGGAAAACGTTCGCTTCCATAAGGGCGAGACGAAGAACGATCCCGATTTTGCCCAGCAGCTTGCCAAGGTCGCTGAATTATATGTCGATGACGCCTTCGGTTCGGCCCATCGTGAGCATGCTTCGATGTACGGCGTACCAAGCGTCCTGGGACCGGGCAAACGCGTCTGCGGCTTTTTGATCGAAAAGGAACTGCAATATCTGGACCAGGCCTTATCGAATCCGACCAAGCCCTTTGTCGCCGTCCTCGGCGGCGCGAAGGTCAGCGATAAAATCAGCGTTATCGAGAACCTGCTTGGGAAAGTGGATCGCATCCTGATCGGCGGCGGGATGGCTTATACCTTCTTTAAGGCACAGGGCTATGAGGTCGGCAACAGTATTTGTGAAGAAGATAAACTCGAAGTCGCCTCGAATCTGCTCAGTTCGGCCAAGACCAAAGGCTGTGAGTTGGTGCTGCCGGTCGATAATGTCGTCACAACCCAAATCAAATCCGACGCTGAACATACGATCAATACCGGTAACATCGAAGCGGACTGGATGGGCGTCGATATCGGCCCGGAAACCAGAAAGCTCTTCGCCGACAAACTTGCCGACGCCAAAACCATCGTCTGGAACGGCCCCATGGGTGTCTTCGAAACACCCCCTTTTGACGCCGGTACGAAGGCGGTCGCCGAAGCTATCGCCGTCGCGACCGACAGCGGCGCCATCAGCGTGATCGGCGGCGGCGATAGTGCCGCTGCAGTAGCGGAACTGGAACTGGAAGATCGTATGAGTCATATTTCTACGGGCGGCGGGGCGAGCCTGGAATTCCTCGAAGGCAAAAAATTCGCCTGCCTCGAAATCCTCGACGACAAAGAATAATAACCGTTCACGGGAAAACCGGGAACCAGCCCCCGGCGGTAGCCGGGGATTAATTACTCTGTTGTGATGTGGCTTGAGCATGTTTTTTAGGTATAACCCTGTCCGACGAAAAATGAATAT
>CBFDEA010000406.1:0-2624 GCA_965603695.1 uncultured Rhodospirillaceae bacterium
CTCGTAAGCTTTTTGACCACCGCTTCCAGTGAGATCCGCAGCTCATAGCCGGTTTGGCCGCCGTCACCCGAAACCTTGTCGCGCAGGACGGCGCGCATGGCGTCGATATGGGCCTGGACCAGTTCAACGGCAATATCGTCCTGGCGGCAGTCTTGGCCCGTTGCCTCGTAGAGCATTTTTCCGAAAGTCGTAATCAACGGATAGCCGAAGGTTCCGCCCTGACCGCGCAGTTCATGGGCCAGCAGGTTGATTTCCTCGAACGGCTTATGGCGCGCAGCGGTACTGCCAAGCGCCTTGTCACAAAGCTTGGAAAGCGTCTTCAGATAATCCATCGCCCATTGGCTGAAGTCGAGGGCGGCACGCTGCAATTGCTGCTCCGCCTCCTGCAACAATTCAAGCGGCAGCTCGCAGGGACCGCTCGCGCCGAGGCCGCCGGTCTTATCCTTCAGATGATTGGGCAGGCGGAAGTACCAGACATCGCTCGGCGTTTCCGGTTTGACCACCTTTTCGGGCGAATAAACGATAACGACATCCTTGTCTTCCTTTATTCGCCGCTCGCTTTGTGGCGGCAAACCAATCTGGCGCCTGCGGTCCGGCCCGAAATAGTTCTCGGTAGTGACGAACTGCCTGGGAAAATCCACTACCTCAAGGATTCGCGTGGACACAGATTGCGCTGAAAATGGCTTGGCGAGAAATTCCGTGACCCCCAGGTCGCGCGCCGCGTGGACGTATTCATTATCGGCGGCGCCCGAAAGCATGATGAACGGCATAAAGCGGTTGGGCGACTCCTTGGCGGTTCTCAACCACCTGAGCAACAACAGCCCGTTGACCGGCGACATCACCAGATCGGAGATCACCAGATCGATGGTTCGACCCTTTGAAAAACTGTCGGCCTTGCTGAAAGCCTTGAAATAGTCGATGGCATCGGCACCATTTTCGGCAACCGTAATATTTTTAAAACTGAGATGACGCAACAAATTGTCGAGAACAGTGCGGACATAGTGATTGTCCTCGACAAGCAACAGATTGCAGCGTTCAAAACTCACGGTCGCCACATCAAGCCCCTACTTTCCATTGGTTTGCGCCAACTTTAGCATAAAGTTCGCCCGACAAAACATATACGGACTTGCTATAGCCCCCCCACGGCGATTATCTTGCGCCCGAACAATAAATTTTAGGAGCGAAAAATGGCGGATGTTGGTGGTGTCGCAGCGGACAGGTTACGGTCCTTTATCGAAAGAATCGAACGCCTTGAAGAAGAAAAAGCGGCGCTTGCAGCCGATATCAAGGAAGTCTATTCCGAAGCCAAAGGCACCGGGTTCGACGTCAAGATCATTCGTCAGGTCATCCGTTTACGAAAAATGGATCAGTCCGACCGCCAGGAACAAGAAGAAATCCTCGATCTCTACAAGCGCGCCCTGGATATTCTTTAAGTTTTCGGCAGCCCGAAAGCGCTGTCGATGTAATCGCTGAGCAGGGCGATGCTTTCCTCGATCCCCAGTCGCCCCGTATCGATTTCAAGGTCGGGATTCTCGGGTTCCTCATAAGGTGCCGAAACGCCGGTAAAATCGGCAATCTCGCCCAGGTGGGCCTTCTTATAAAGGCCCTTGGGATCGCGCGCCTCGCAGGACGCCAGATCGGCCGACAGGTAGACCTCGTGAAAGCCTTCAAGGGCGGCGCTGCGGGCCAGTTTGCGGTCTTCCCGATACGGCGAGATAAAGGCCGAAATGACGATGCTGCCGGCCTCGGCGAACAAGGCCGCGACCTCGCCGATGCGGCGGATGTTCTCGGTCCGGTCCTGGTGCGAGAAGCCGAGGTCGCTATTCAAGCCGTGGCGCACGTTGTCGCCGTCGAGCACGTAAACCTGATAGCCCTTGGCGAACAGTCTTTGCTCCAACTCGAAAGCCAGGGTCGTCTTGCCCGAACCCGAAAGCCCGGTAAACCACAACACCCCGCCCTTGTGACCATTGACCCGGACGCGCTCGGCGGCGCTGACCCGGTGGGCGACGGCGGTGATATTTTGCGACTTGATGGTCATTTTATTGATCCCAACGATTGGCTTCTGTCATGTTCTTTTATGGTCTTTCTCCTTGCCTATCAACCCGTAGTGGGGATTTACTTGGGGTAATTTAATAAAGGAGACGGACCATGACCGACTACAAACCGACTATCGCGGTTGTCCTATCGGGCTGCGGTGTCTATGACGGCGCCGAAATCCACGAAACAACGCTGACTTTGCTGGCCATCGACCGCCAGGGTGCGGCCTATCAATGCTTTGCCCCGGACGTCGCACAGGCCCATGTCGTCAATCACCTGAGCGGCGAAGTGACTGACGAAAGCCGCAATGTTCTCGTCGAATCGGCGCGCATTGCCCGTGGTGCCATAAAGGATATCAAGGAATTCGCGGTCGCCGAGTTCGACGCCATTATCTTTCCCGGTGGCTTCGGTGCCGCCAAGAACCTGTGCTCATTCGCCTTCGACGGGGCTGAGTGCACGGTTAACGACGATGTCCGGGCCGCCGTTAAAGCCGTTCATGGTGCCGGCAAACCGATCGGCGCTTTGTGTATCGCCCCGGCAATGATCGCCCGTGTCCTCGAAGGCGCGGAAGTGACCATCGGCCAGGA
>CBFDEA010000407.1:0-2616 GCA_965603695.1 uncultured Rhodospirillaceae bacterium
GGTCAGGCCCTTGCGGGCTTCGATGACGGCGTTGCTCTCGCCCATGCCGCGCAGGTCGGCCATCAGCTTGAAGGGTTCGGGGTAGGAAACCTTGATTGTCTCCTGATCGGCGACGGGCTCGGTGAAACCGGCACGGGCAAGCAGATTGCCGGCGTCCTTGACGTCGGCGAAGGGGGATATGCGGGGGCTTAAACCGCCATCGATAGCGGCCTCGGCGGCGGCTAAAGACTGCCGCAATTCCTTCAGGGTCTCACCGCCGAGCATGGCGCCGAGAAACAAGCCACCGGGTTTCAGGCAGCGGCGGATCTGGGTCAGGGTGCCGGGCAGATCGTTGACCCAGTGCAGGCTCAGGTTACTGAGAACCAGATCGAAGGAATGTTTGGCAAACGGCAGGAATTCTTCGTCGGCGACTACGGCACGGGGACCGGCCTGCTCGACCATGGCTCTAGAAAGGTCGCAGGCGATCAGCTCTTCGATGCCGCCGCGGCCATTGAGCAAGCGCCCAAGGCCACCGATTCGGCAGCCCAGGTCGAGGGCGGTTGGAAATTTACGGCGGACATCGTCGAGGCGGTCGCATAAACGCTCTGCCGTTTCATTGAACAGAAAATCGTGCTCGCTTAAAGCAGCCGCGGCGCGGTCGCGGTGAAGCGCGACAAGCTGGCGGTTGAATACGGTCATGGATTCGGACATGCTGACTTTATGACACAGGCAGAGCCCCAGACAAAAGCCGCTTTCGCCTCGCCGCTTCGGCAATTTGCCCGCAGGGCGCTGGATGTCCTGCTGCCGCCGCAATGTTTAAGTTGCGGGACCCTGGTCGAAGAGCAAGGGACGTTGTGCCTTGAGTGCTGGCAGGGGGTGACCTTCATCAGCCAGCCCCATTGCGCGATTTGCGGCCTGCCTTTTGAATTGACCATGCAGGGCAGCGATTACTCGGGCGGCAGCCTTTGCGGTTCCTGCGTCAGGCAAAGGCCGGTGTTCGAACGAGCGCGGGCGGTGCTTGCCTATGATGATGCCTCAAGCCCGTTTATCCTGACCTTCAAACATGCCGACAGGACCGAAGCGGCACCCGCCTTCGCCCGCTGGATGGCCCGGGCCGGGGCCGACGTGCTGGAAAATGCCGACTTGATCGCCCCGGTGCCGCTGCACTGGAGCCGCCTGTTCCGGCGGCGCTATAATCAGGCGGCGTTGCTCGGCCAGTCATTAAGCGCCTTAAGCGGCGTCCCGGCTAACCCCGACCTGTTGCTCCGCAAGCGCGCGACCCCGTCGCAAGGGAGCTTCAGCCCGTCGGCGAGACGGCGCAACGTCAGCGGCGCCTTTGCGGTGCGCGACAAGTACATTCAGAGTATTAGGGACAAGCGGGTCGTCCTGGTCGATGATGTGCTGACGACCGGGGCGACGGTAAGCGCCGTGACCAAGGCGCTTCTGAAAGCCGGGGCCGGGGCCGTCGATGTTTTGACCCTGGGCCGGGTTTTAAGGCCATTCCCTTTGTGATATGGATAAGGGCTTCCTATATAAGGGCTTGGAAAATCCATTAATAATAGTTACGGAGTTTTAGAGACGTGGCCGAAGTTGAAATTTATACATCCGCGCTTTGCGGATATTGTTCCCGCGCTAAGCATCTACTTAAAAACAAGGGCGTTGAGTTCGTCGAGTACGATGTGACCTTCGATCGGAAAAAACGCCAGGAAATGACCCAGCGCGCGGGTGGCAGAACCGCAGTCCCGCAGATTTTTATCGATGATAAAAACATCGGCGGCAGTGACGATCTGATCGAGCTTGATCTTGACGATGAACTCGATCCCATGCTTGGCATTGCGTCTTGAGCAATCCTTTCAAGGTCGCTTGTATTCAGACCAATTCAGGCTCCGACGTCGCCGCTAATTTGGCCGCCGCAAGCGATCTTGGCAGGCGGGCGCGGGACGCCGGGGCCGCGCTGATCGCATATCCGGAGACCGTCAACATTATGGCCCCGGACCGGGCCACCCTTAAAGCCGGGTGTCTGCCCGAAGACGGCAACCCAGCGCTGCTGGCGTTTCAGGATCTGGCCCGTGAAACCGGGACCTGGGTGTTGATCGGCTCCTTACTGGTGGAGGTTCCCGGCAGCGATAAAATGGCTAACCGTTCGTTCCTGCTTGATGAGCAAGGGGCCGTGCGCGCCCGCTATGACAAAATCCACATGTTCGATGTCAATCTGGGCGGCGCGGAAAGTCACCGGGAATCCAATCACTATAACGCCGGCGACGAAGCGGTCCTGGCCGAAACCCCGTGGGGCTTGCTCGGCATGACGATTTGCTACGATCTGCGCTTCGCCTATCTGTATCGCACTTTGGCCCAGGCCGGGGCCGGGATGATTGCGACGCCTGCCGCCTTTACCAGAATCAGCGGCCAGGCCCACTGGCATGTCTTGCAGCGGGCCCGCGCCATCGAGACCGGCTGCTACATTATCGCCCCGGCGCAATGCGGCGATCACCCGGGCGGGCGGCAGACCTTCGGCCATTCGCTGATTGTCGATCCGTGGGGCGAGGTCTTGGCCGACGGCGGCGAGGAGCCGGGCTTCATCATCGCCGACATCGACCTTGCGAAAGTCGCCGAGGCCCGCGAGAAAATCCCGGCCCT
>CBFDEA010000408.1:0-2610 GCA_965603695.1 uncultured Rhodospirillaceae bacterium
CTGATGTCATCGATGGCGACAATATCATCCACCCCATGGTCCGATCCTAGAAGTGCCTTTTGCACCGACTTGAGGTGATCGTGCATGGTGGCGCTGGCCTGATCCTTGTCACGGGCGACAATGGCGTCGATAATCGCTGCGTGTTGCTTGCTGGATCGTTGTCGGTGTGCTTCCGTCAGGCGCGCTTTGCGCAACCGCCCCCATTCGGTCGCCTCACGAACGGTATTCAAGGCGTTGAACAAGGTCAGCAGGAGGGTGTTGTGGGTGCCTTCAGCGACGGCCTGGTGGAAACCCCCGTCCCAACGTTCATAAGTATGCCAGTCTGTTGAAGCATCTTTCTTTTTTGAACACAGCCGCATGCGGTCAATATCTTTGGCGCTGGCCTGAATGGCGGCAATGCTGGCAAGGCCCGGTTCCAGCAGCAGGCGGGCCTGCATAATCTCGGCCGGGTTGGTTTGCGTGCTCAGCGCTGCGATCTCGTCCATCCTGTCGAGCGGGCGGGCGCCAACGAAGGTGCCGCGGCCGACATGGCGCCAGATTTTTCCGTCGGCCTCCAGTGTACCGAGCGCCTTACGCAGCTCGCCACGGCTTACGCCCAGTATCTCGCTAAGATGACGTTCGGACGGCAGTTTGCTTTGTGGTGTCATCGCCTGCTTTTGGATATGGCTTTCCAGAAGGGCAACGGCGTGATCGGGTGCGTTCATGAATTACTGTAACCTTCAGGATTCTGTTTTAACCAATGATTTAACCAATACAACGATTGGTAAAAAAAGGAAGATAGGTAATATTGTTATTTATCAGTATGTTAATAAGTCATAACAGGGTGCGTTGACACCATTATTATAATGGTTGATAACTGGGTGTCTATTCACAAATACGCCAAAATCGGGGCCGATAACAATTTCTGGTGTTCTGTCTGCTGTTTGCGCCGGTGTTGCCCCTTAAAAAAAGAACGTTTCTTGAATTAAATGGCCTAAAAACAGGCATCGACACACAAGGGAGGAAATTATGAAAGCTGTGTTTAAAAAACTCACTCTGATTGCCGCGTCGTTTCTCTTAGCGACTGCGTTTATGACGAGCAATTCTTACGCTGGAAAAATCCGTATTGCGCTGGCCGAAACGCCGTCTGATGAGTTGGCCGCTTTTTTTGTGGCGCTGGACCGGGCAAAAGCCAATGGCCTGGACTACGAGTGGACGGCATTTGCCGATGAAGAACTGGCAATTCAGGCTATTCTGAGTGGGCAAATGGATATCGGATTTGGCACGCCTTACTCTGCAATGCAGAAATCAAAGGCGCCGGTTCGGATCATTTTTCAATTGTCAAAATTGAAATTTTTCCCCGTATCTTCGAAAAAATACAGCAAGCTTGAAGACCTTAATGGCGAGCCCATTTTGCTGCATTCCCGTGGTGGCGGAACAGACTCCATTGCCAACGTGATCGAAGACAAACTGAACATCAAATTCGGCAAGCGGTCATATGTATCCGGTAGCGCTAATAGGATTGCGGCACTTGTGGCCGGTCAGGCGGATGCAACCATCGTTGACATGTCGAACAAGAACAAGCTGGTCAGGACGCAGGGTAACAAATACAACGTGCTTCCCATGTTCGATGTTGACGCCAGCGACGAAGCTCTGTTCGCCAACCTGAACTGGATCAAGGCCAACTCCAAAGATGTAGACATCTTTGTGAAAGCACTGCTCAGCGTTTATCAGGATTTCCATAAAGACCCGACCATCGTCAGAAGGGAAACCGACCCCAATGGGCCAATCGGCGAATTGCCGAAACAAGTTCTCAATGAACTGGACGGTTTTTACACCGAAGCCGTTGAAGGGGATTTGTTCGACCAGAATGGCGGTGGCATGAAAGCCGCGATGGCCGACCTCGATTGGTATCACAAAGCCGGTCACCTTACCGGGAAGCGGTCTGACCTTAAGGTCGAAGACTTCTGGTACATGAAGCCACTGCAAGACGCTTCAAAGTAAGCACTTGATGCTATTGGGGGCCAGGCGTTGGTTTTGACCGACGCCTGGCTACCCTCCTTCTTTTCATCCGCAAAATGGTTAAGTAGCGCTTATGCGAAATAGAGCTTTATGGCTGAAAATCCTGTCGACCACCTTGATTTTCGGGGCATGGGAAATTGCCGCACGGTCCGGGGTTAGCTTCGCCTTTCCGACGTTCCTGGAATCCATGGCAGCCCTTTGGGAGCTAACGGTTGAAGGGGTAATTTTTACCGCCTACGCCGAAACCCTGAAGCCACTTGCTGTCGGTATTGTGATTTCAGCCTTTCTCGGAATCGGCATCGGGATTTGGGTTGGGTTGAGCAAGAAATTTGACTGGCTGGTCTCACCAATTTTCATTGTCATGCAATCCGCGCCACTTGCCGCCCTTATTCCGCTGTTGATTATGGTTTATGGCATCGGCCTTACGTCAAAAGTATTTGTCGTCTGTATTATGGCCATGCCGGTCATCGTTTTGAATACGGGCGGTTCGGTTCGAAACACCTCTCACTCGTTAATAGAGATGGGCCAGTCCTTTCTCGGAACGAGACGGGATATCATCCTGAAAATTATCCTGCCTTCCGCATCGCCAATCATTTTCGCAGGGCTTCG
>CBFDEA010000409.1:0-2608 GCA_965603695.1 uncultured Rhodospirillaceae bacterium
CGTCGGCTGCATGCATTGCGAAGACCCGCCGTGCATGCACGTCTGCCCGTCGACGGCGACCGGCCAGCGCGCCGACGGTATCGTCACCATCGATTATGATATTTGCATCGGCTGCGCCTATTGCGCCGTCGCCTGCCCCTATCAGGCCCGCTACAAGGTCGACGGGCAGAGCTTCGCCTACGGCGGTCGCGTCGGCATGAAAAACGAAGCCCGACGCGAAGACCCGAGCCGCCTGGGAGTCGCCCAGAAATGCAACTTCTGTTCGGATCGCGTCGATTATGGACTGGCTAACGGTTTGACCCCGGGCATCGACACGCAAGCGACACCGGCCTGCGTCAATTCCTGCATCGCCGACGCCCTGCATTTTGGCAATCTGAAAGACCCTGGGAGCAACGTATCGAAATTGCTCGATACACATCAGACGTTTCGCATGCACACGGAACTGGGGACCGACCCCGGCTTTCACTACATCTGGAAACGTAAAGACAATACCGCAGATGAAGACGAGGAGGACGTGCCGCCGCTACCGTCGAGCGGGATTGGCGACATCGGTGCCGCCGCCCCCTGGCTGCAACAACATTGGGACTGGCGGGCGGCTGGTAACTTTACCTTCGGCGGAACCGGCAGCGGCCTGATGGCGGCGATCGCGCTGGTCGCGTTTTCGACCCCCTTGTCGTTCTTGTATGGGCTGATTGCCCTGGCATTTGTCGGTGCCGGGTTGTTCCTGGTCTGGCTTGAAACCGGGCGGCCGTGGCGGGCACCGTTGAACGTGTTTTTCAATCCGCAAACATCATGGATGAGCCGTGAGTCCATCGTCGCAGGTGTCCTGTTCCCGATCGCCCTCGCCGCCGTATGGTTCGAAGCCAAGCCCCTGCTCATTGCCGCGGCCCTGGTTGCCCTGGGCTTCCTTTATTGTCAGGCCCGTCTGGTTCAGGCCTGCAAGGGCATCCCGGCCTGGCGGCAGCCCACGGTCATCAGATTACTGATCACCACGGGCCTGTGCGAAGGGGTCGGTTTGCTGGTGGTCATCGGTTTCCTGCCAACGGCTGCTCTGGGTGCGTTGACGTCATTGTTGGCGGTTCTTCTGGTTGTCAGGCAGCTTGCCTGGCGGGCCTACATGAAGGCCTTGAAGGTTTCGGCCCCAGCGGAAACGCTGCGTGTTCTAGGCAGACTGAGCACGCCGTTTGTTGTCTTCGGCCATCTGCTTCCCATCGCCCTTATTGCCAGTAGCTATGTGTTGCCGCAGGCCGCGCCAATCGCCGGGACGCTTGCCGGGGTTTGCGCCTTGGCTGCGGGGTGGCTGATGAAGTATCAGTTGATCACCAAGGCATCCTATAATCAGGGCTACGCCATCAACCACACCCCCGAACGCGGCACCGGTGGCGGTGGCGCGGGCGGCAAACCAGGCTGGAGTAGTCGCTTATGAGTTCCGCCCATAAAACCCTGACCCGTGAGCGCTCGTTCGCCCGGGAAGCCGAAAAACTGCTGCTGGGCGAAGGCGATGAATTTCATGGCGAGGCGATCCTGGCGGTGACCAAGGCGCTGTTGCAAGCCGGTGTTTCTTACGTCGGCGGTTATCCGGGGGCACCCGTCTCGCACTTGATGGACGTGCTGGCCGATGCCCGCGACACGGTGTTGGAACCTTACGGTATTCATTTCGAGCAATCCGCGTCGGAAGCCGGGGCGGCGGCCATGCTCGGTGCTTCGATCAATTACCCCTTACGCGGGGCGGTGACGTGGAAATCCATCGTCGGCACCAATGTCGCCTCTGACGCCCTGTCCAACCTTTCCTCGGCCGGCGTCAAGGGCGGCGCGGTGGTCGTGATTGGCGACGATTACGGCGAGGGGGCCAGCGTCATTCAGGAACGCACCCACGCGACGGCGCTTAAATCGTCGATGCCGCTGATCGACCCGCGCTATGACATGCCGACCATCGTCGATCTAACCGAACATGCCTTCGCGCTTTCCGAAGCGTGTAATCTGCCGGTTCTTTTTTCCCTGCGTATCCGGGCCTGCCACATGACCGGCAGTTTCATCTGCAAGGAAAACCGCCCGGGCTTGCGCAAAAGCCTGAATGCGCCGCTGTCGCCGAATTTCGACTACGCCAAGATCGTCCTGCCGCCGTCGACCTATGCCCAGGAAAAGGCCAAGGTCGAGGAGCGCCTGCCCGCCGCCCAGGCCTATATCCTGAGCAATCGCCTGAACGAAATTTTCTCCGCCAAGGACGCCCGTCATGGCATTATCATGCAGGGCGGCACTTACGGGGTCGTCATGCGCGCCCTTGCCCGCCTCGGCCATGCCGACGCCTTCGGAAAATCGGATATTCCGCTACTGGTTCTGAACGTCGTCCATCCGCTGGTGCCCACAGAAATTACCGGTTTCCTGGCCGACAAAGACAGCGTGCTGATTATTGAGGAAGGTAATCCGGCGTTCATTGAAGATCAGATCAGCGCGATCCTGCAACGGGCAGATATGAGCTGCGCTGTTTACGGCAAGAACGTCATCCCCACCAGTGGCGAATATATTACCCCGGTCGTTCGCGCCGGGATCGCCACGTACTTAAGCACCATCGGCGATCAAGCCCTTAGCGAAAAAACCAATCGTCTGA
>CBFDEA010000410.1:0-2607 GCA_965603695.1 uncultured Rhodospirillaceae bacterium
CTTTTCCCATTTACCGGCATGGGTCGAGGCGTTGGCCTGCGGAATTTGCCGCGACAGCGACATGATCATGGCGATGGCGTGCTCGGCGGTGGTGATGGAATTGCCGAACGGCGTGTTCATAACGCAAACGCCAGCCGCCGTCGCCGCAGCGATATCGACATTGTCGACGCCGATACCGGCACGGCCAATCACTTTCATGTTTGTCGCCGCCGCCAGAACCGCAGCCGTGGCCTTGGTCGCCGAACGTACGGCAAGGCCATCATAATCACCAATACAGGCGATCAACTCCTCCGGGCTCATGCCCGGCTTAACGTCTACATCGAGCCCGCGGCTGGTAAAAATTTCGGCGGCGAGGGGGCTCATTTTATCGGCAATCAAGACTCTTGGCATTGGATCAGTCCTTGTCATTTATCAAAGGTGGCTTTGACTTCGGCAAACGCCCAGTCAAGCCACGGCAACAGTTTTTCAATGTCGGCAGTTTCAACCGTGGCACCGGCCCATATCCTCAGGCCCGCCGGGGCGTCGGGATAACCGCCGATGTCATAGGCGGCACCTTCATCATCGAGCAACTTGGTCAACGATTTGACGACCCCGGATTGTCCGGGCCCGTCCAGACCCTTGAACCAATCATCGACAACAGCCAAGCAGACGGAGGTGCGCGAGCGGTTGGCTTTCTCTGCGGCCAGGAACCCGGCCCAGGACGACTCTTCGACCCACGTCTCAATGGCCGTAAAATTAGCCTGGCAGCGGGCGATCAACGCCGCCCCGCCGCCAATCTTTTCGGCCCACTTAAGGCCATCAAGGGCGTCCTCGACGGCGATCATCGAGGGCGTATTGATTGTCGCGCCGCGGAAGATACCTTCGTTCAACTTGCCGCCCTTGGTCAGCCGGAAAATCTTCGGAAGCGGCCACGCCGGGGTGTAGCGCTCGAGGCGTTCGACGGCGCGCGGGCTTAAAATCAACATGCCGTGCGCGCCCTCCCCGCCCATCACCTTCTGCCAGGAATAGGTCGTCACATCGAGTTTGTCCCAGGGCAGATCGTAAGCGAAAATACCAGACGTGGCGTCGCAGATGGTCAGGCCATCACGGTCGCCCGCAATCCAGTCGCCATCAGGGACACAAACACCCGACGTGGTGCCGTTCCAGGTGAAGACGACGTCGCGGTTGAAATCGACGGCGCTTAAATCCGGCAACTGGCCGTAGGCGGCGTCGAGGACACGGACATCATCGAGCTTCAACTGCTTTTTGACATCGGTTACCCAACCGGCACCGAAGCTTTCCCAGGCCAGCATATCGACCCCGCGTGCGCCGAGCAGCGACCACAACGCCATCTCCAGCGCGCCAGTGTCGGACGCCGGAACGATGCCGATCCGGTAATCGTCGGGGATGCCAAGCAGGGCGCGGCTACGGTCGATCACTTCGGCCAGTTTGGCCTTGCCCGGACTCGAGCGGTGCGAACGACCGCTCAGGGCATTGCTAAGGGCGTCGACGGACCCGCCGGGACGTTTGGCACAGGGGCCCGATGAGAAATTGGGGACGTCCGGACGCATGTCCGGTTTCTGAATAGGATTCATTTTTACCTCCCTTCCTTACAGAAGAGCTGACACTCGTTGGGGAGCGTTGGCCCACGGCGCTTATAGGAGGAACGCCGCAGCGCGTCAATAAGCGTTGGGAAAATTCGTTCTAAAGCCCGTAATACCACGGCGCGAACAGGGAGAAGACGATCCACAGGATGATAATCAGCGGCGCCCCGGCGCGGAAATAATCACCGAATCGATAGTGCCCCGGCCCCATCACCAAGATCGAAGTCTGATAGCCAATCGGGGTGGCGATGGCGCAGTTGGCGGCGAAGACCACGGCGATAGCGAAAATCTGCGGATCGATTCCGGCTTCCCGGGCGACGCCGATGGCAATCGGCGTGAACAGCACGGCGGTCGCCTTGGCGCTGATGATATTGGCCATGACGGCTGTGAACAAAAAGAACGCCGACAGAATCACTGCCGGGCTGGCCCCATTCAAAATCGCCATCAGGCTTTGCGCCAGATACTGGGCACCGCCGGTTTCCTGCATGGCCGCCCCCATGGCCAGTGCCGCCGGGATCATTGTCAGGATTTTCGAATCAAGGGCGCGCGACGCCTGTTGCAAATTAAGCGCCCCCGACAAGACCATCAAAACTGCCCCCATCAGGGCCGCGGCGACAACCGGAAGCAAGCCCGATGCCGCCATCACGACGATCCCGAGGAAAATCAACCCGGCCCGTTTGGCGTGATGGGCGACGGCCATCTCTTCGCTCGACCATTCCATCAGGACGACGTTGCGGTCGGCACGCAGGGCCTTTATATCGCCCGGTTCGCCCTGCACCAGAAGCACGTCACCGGCGGCAAGAACCGTGTCAGCGAGGCGCGAGCGGATCATCTGCGAGCGCCGCTGCACGCCAAGCACGAAACAGCGGGTGCGCAACTGAAACCCGGTCTGGCGCAAACGCAGGCCGACCATGGTCGAGGCCGGGGCAATCATGACTTCGGCCATGATCCGCTCGCCTTCTTCCTTGGCCGCTTCGCCGCCGGGTTCGCTGGATGCCGCCTCGAGTATTCCCGGGTCGTCGCG
>CBFDEA010000411.1:0-2607 GCA_965603695.1 uncultured Rhodospirillaceae bacterium
TGTTGAAACCCAGGAAGACCCATCGGCCACCACCTTCGCGGTGATGGACGACGATGGTGCCGCGGTTGCCTGCGCCTTGACCATGAATGGCTTGTTCGGTAACGGACTGATCGCCAAAGACACCGGCATTTTAATGGCGGCGGTTCCCGGTAGTGGCGGTCGCGGACCAATTTCACTGGGGCCGATGCTGGCCGTCGACCATTTTACCAACGATTTCTTTTTTGCCGGTGCCGCTTCGGGTGGCGTTACCGCGCCGACGGCGCTGATATCTGTGGCCATGAGAACTGCCGTTAATGTCGAAGGCCTTGAGAGCGCAATGGCGGCGAAGCGCCTGCACAACAGCGGCAACCCGAACATTGTCTATTACGAGCAGGGCTATGATGAGGGGACAATCGACGCCTTGATCGAAAAAGGCCACCGGGTGGCGGCAACGCCGACGTTGGGCAGGGTCAATGCGGTCGGCTGCCTACAAGGGCTTCCCTTCGATCCGCTGAGTTGCGAGGCGGTAACCGACCCCAGGGGTTATGGTCTGGCCTTGAAGGTCGATAATTGATCCGATGGCCTTAAAGACTGCAAAACGCGGGGCCATACCACCGTTTATCGTCATGGATGTCATGCGCGCCGCCAGCGAACGCGAGGCGACGGGAAAGGACGTCCTGCATATGGAGGTCGGCCAACCCGCAACGGCGGCACCGGCGGCAGTGCGCGAAGCGGCGCGGGCAGCCCTTGAAGACGACCGCCTGGGTTACAGCCTGGCACTTGGCATCGAACCGCTGCGCACCCGTCTGTCGCAGCATTACAAGGACGTTTACGGACTCGACGTGCCAAGCAGCCGGATTGTCGTCACGACCGGCTCTTCGGGCGCTTTTGTCGTCTCTTTTTTAAGCGTCTTCGACGCTGGGGACAGGGTCGCGCTCGCCGATCCGGGTTACCCTGCCTATCGCAACATATTGAAATCTTTGAATATTGAAGTGATTGGCATTCCCGTCGGCCCCGAGGACAATTTTCAACCGACCCCGCAGGCCCTTGCGAAAATAGACGGTAAACTCGATGGCCTGATTATCGCCAGCCCGTCAAACCCGACGGGAACGATGATCGCAGCGGATCAAATGGCGGCCCTTGTCGCGTACTGCAAAGAGCACGACATCCGCCTGATTTCAGATGAAATTTATCACGGCGTCACCTGCTCGGCCCTCGCGTTCAGCGACGAGGCCAGCGTCATCAACAGTTTCTCGAAATATTTTTCGATGACCGGCTGGCGACTTGGCTGGATGGTGGTGCCGGAATCTTTACTCCGCTCCGTCGAATGCCTGGCACAGAACCTGTTCATATCGCCGCCGACGCTGTCGCAACTGGCTGGCGTTGCGGCCTTCGATTGCGTTGAAGAACTGGACGACCTTGTCGCAGGTTACAGGCGCAACCGGGATTTACTGCTGGAACTTTTGCCGCAGGCCGGGTTTGATAAGTTATCGAAGGCGGAAGGTGCTTTTTATCTGTATGCGGACGTCTCGCATCTGACCAACGACAGCCAGGAATTCTGTCGGCGGTGCCTCGATGAAACCGGCGTGGCGATCACCCCCGGTGTCGATTTCGACCCCGAACGCGGCAACCAAACTGTCCGTTTTTCCTTCGCCGGACCCTATGAAGATATGGCCGAAGCGGGCAAACGCCTGATCGCCTGGAAGCGTTAGGACGAAACGGAAATGGCCGAACCCATCTCAACAGGTTCGACCACGCCTCATATATCTATCTGCTGGCTATAAATGAAAGCGCTTAGCGCCGCCACCAACCTTTTTTCTTCTCTTCTTTAACGACCGGCTCGACATCGTCGACATTGATAACCGTGGTTTTTGCCGCCTCGGCAACGACTTTAACGTCGCTAGCGGGCTCTTCCTCAGTCTTCTTGTCGGCCTTGTCGGCTTTGGCGGCCTTGTCTTCGCTCGTGGCCTTCTTGCGCGGACGGCGGACGCGTTTCGGTTTTTCCGCCTTTGCTTCAACCGCTTCTTCGGAGGCAACGGCTTCGCTTGCAGCCTCTGCGGTGGCCTCGGTCGGGCTGTCGGAATCAGGCGTTACGGTTTCGACATCGACTTTTTTGGCACGGCTGCGACGGCGTGCCGGTTTCTTTGCGGGCTTCTCTTCCACAGGTGTGTCTTGCACAGGTGTCTCTTGCGAAGGCGCGTCGGCTTGTGTCTCGACGACCGTTTCAAGCGGCGCTTCCGGCGTTGCTTCTGCGGCAACGGCAGGCGTTTCGCCTTCCGCGGCCTCACCGACAACCACCTCGTCACTGCGTCCGCGACGACGACGGCCGCCACGCTTGCCACGACGGCGGCGTTTCGGCGATTTACCTTCTTCGCCGTCCTCACCAACAACACTCACTTCGGCAGCATTACTGACCTCGGCTTCGCCGTTAGCGGTCTGGATTTGCTGCTCTTCAGAAGCTTCCTGGGTCGTCGTCTCGCCATCGCTGGATTTGCGACGACGTGGACGGCGGCGGCGTTTCGAAGGAGTTTCCTCACCCTGGGGTTCAACCGTTGTGACGCTCTGGCTGACCGTCTCGACCCGACCTGAAATTCCGACCCGTTCAATCCGAAGATCTGGCGGTATCAG
>CBFDEA010000412.1:0-2601 GCA_965603695.1 uncultured Rhodospirillaceae bacterium
TGGCCGGCGTCGCGTAATGTCGCTGCGTGCAAGGCCATCTGCCGGGCCACTTCGATGCCGGTGACCATATCGGCAAGGCGGAAAGCCACGGCCTGATGCTCGGCAATGGGTTTGCCAAAGGTCTCCCGCTCACGGGCATAATCCCTGGCCGCTTCAAAGGCGGCGCGGGCCATGCCGACGGACTGGGCGGCGATGCCGATGCGGCCGCCTTCCAGGTTCGACAGGGCGATCTTGTACCCGGCCCCCTCCGGCCCGAGCAGCAGGTCTGCCGGCAGACGCATGTTGTCGAACATCAGGGCGACGGTTTCATGGCCGCGCTGACCCAATTTATGCTCGGGCGGACCGGCCGAATAACCTTCCGTATCGGTCGGCACGATAAAGGCCGAGATACCCTTCTTGCCCGCCGCAGGGTCGGTCACGGCAAAAACAATGACGACCCCGGCGATGGTGCCCGAGGAAATAAATAACTTGCTGCCATTGAGCACATAATGATCGCCATCGCGTTTGGCGTTGCATTTCAGGTTGGCGGCGTCGGACCCGGCGTCGGCCTCGCTCAGGGCGAAGGCACCGATCGTCTCGCCACTGGTCAGCGATGGCAGGAAGCGTTGTTTTTGTTGTTCGCTGCCGTATTGGACAATCGGCATGGTGGCGACGCCGTTGTGGACGCTCATGGTCGATACGCCACCGTCACCGGCGGCGATCTCCTCCATAGCCAACACGAACGAGACATGACCGGCCTCGACCCCGCCCCATTGTTCGGGGGCGAGCATGCCGAGAAGCCCCAGGTCGCCCATCTCGGCAAATACAGAACGCGGGGTTTTCTTGTCGCGGTCCCAGGTCGCAGCATTTGGCAGCAGGCGATCCCTGGCGAAGGCGCGGGCGGTATCGCGGATGAGGATTTGCTCTTCGTTCAATATCATGTGGCCCCCTGGGGTGCGGGAAACTGTTTTTTAAAGGTAAAAGATTCCGGGCTGGGGCCATTTTTCGCAATGATTTCCAAGCGGGCGCGGCCTTCTTCAGGGCTTGGAATGTGGCCTGCGGGAATCCACCACAGGGCCATGGAAGCATCTTCCAGACGACCGAACCATTCCTTGCGCCGGGCCATAATCTTGGTATGGGCAGTCTTGTAAGTGTAGTCGAACAAGGCTTCCGCCGATTGCCAGACCGACATGTTGACGAGCAAACTGGTGTCTTCAAAAGCCTGAATAGTCATGGCGTTGCCCTCTTCACCCTGCAAACGCCAGATGAAACCGGGGCTGTCATCGGCTAGTGCATTGACCGCGTCCAACTGGGATACAAAGGCTTCAATATGCGGATCATCCGCCGCCAGACGGAAGCGGGCGATATTAATCTGGGCCAAATGAAAATCGGACATCAAGTTTACTCTCTTCACCAGGGGATTTCGGAACCGTCGTAATTATAAAAACGACCCGTCGTCCGCATCGACAAGTCGGCGATCACCTGACGCAGGCCGCTGACGCTTTCAGGCGCATCGATCAGGCCGCTAGGACCGCCCATATCGGTCCTGACCCAACCCGGATGCAGGATGGCGACGGCAATATCGCGCGGTGCCAAATCAACGGAAAGGCTTTTCATGGCCGCATTCAATGCCGCTTTCGATGAGCGGTAGACGTAACTTGCCCCCGAATCATTGTCCCCCATGGAGCCCATTTTAGAGGACATGATGGCGATCTTCTTCATGTCGCTGGCGGCGACGTGGCTACGGAAACATTCGCACACCTTCAGCGGCGACATGACATTGATATTCATGACCTCTTGCCAGGCATCGTAATCGATACCGCCCAACTTGGAGGGCCTGGGCCCGTAGATACCGGCATTGTTGAGCAACAGGTCAATGGCTTCCTTGCGCAGGGTCTTGGCCAGGGCCTGAATTTGACCATGGTCCGTGACATCAAGAGGGTAAACCTGAACATCACCCGGCAAAGCCGCCAGTTCGCTGGCCTTGACCGGCTCGCGGCAGGTCGCCAGTACCCGCCAGCCATCGGCGGCGTACTGGCGGACGTATTCCAGGCCCAGCCCTCTATTGGCTCCAGTAATCAATACAGTTGGCATCGTTTTTTCCTTAGGTTATCCGTTCAATGGCCATGGCGGTGGCCTCGCCGCCACCGATGCAAAGCGAGGCGACGCCCTTTTTCAGGTCGTATTTTTCAAGCGCCGCCATCAGGGTGACGATAATGCGGGCACCCGAGGCACCGACCGGATGGCCCAAAGCGCACGCCCCGCCGTGGACGTTGACCTTGTCGTGGGCGAGATCGAGATCGCGCATGGCGGCCATGGTGACGACGGCAAAGGCCTCGTTGATCTCGAAAAGATCGACATCGTCCTTATCCCAAGCGGCCCGTTCCAGGACTTTCCTGATGGCGTCTATGGGTGCCGTGGTGAACCAGGCCGGTTCCTGGGCATGGGTCGCATGGGCGTGAATGACGGCCAAGGGCTTCAGACCCCGCTTGTCGGCCTGCGACCTGCGCATCATCACCAGCGCCGCACCGCCGTCGGAAATAGAGCTGGAATTAGCCGCAGTCACCGTGCCGTCCTTTGAAAAAGCAGGCTTCAGCATCGGTATTTTATCAAAGTTCGCCT
>CBFDEA010000413.1:0-2590 GCA_965603695.1 uncultured Rhodospirillaceae bacterium
AGGAACCCCTGGGCGAGGTGCGGACCGCGGCCCCCGGCGCCGACCAGACCCAAGACAGTCGACTCGCGAAAATTAATATCCAAACGGTACATGGAAAGCCCGATCAGGCGCGGCATGACTTGCGGTTGAATGCCGTAGTTCATCAACTGCGACCATGAGGCGCCGGTCGCCCGCACCGCTTCGAGCTGTTCTTTGGTACTATCTTCGATGTCCTCGGCAAGCAACTTGGCGAGAAAGCCGATGGTCGCGAAAGACAGCGTGACAACGCCGGCGAAAGGCCCGAAACCGAAAATTGCCACCATCAGGATGGCGACGATAATTTCCTGCAGCGCCCGCGACAAGGCGATAATGCCGCGGCAAATAATGTAGATATAACGCGGCGCAATATTGCGTGCCGCGCCAAGGCCGATGGGTACGGAAAGAAGAATGCCAATGACCGTCGATGTTACGGTCATCACCAGACTTTCGATCAGGCCATGGCGAATATCAGTCCAGCGCCCGGCAAAATCCGGCGACGTAAAGGCGGCAACGAAAGCCCAGCCCCGATCCAGCCCTTCGTAAACCCGCGACCAGTTGACTTCCAGTGAACCGATCGAGGCGGACAGATAAATCGCCGTGCCAACGCCCAAAAACCAGCGCATGCGGGCGCTATCAACCATCGGCTTCTTGCGCCATGTGCGGGCCGTGGCGAGGGACGCACTCATAACAATCCTGCCATATGTTCTTCTTCGGTTTCCAGCACCGGAGCGTCTTCTTCGTCCTCGTCTTCGACCTTGGCGATCGTCGCCTCCCAGTCTTCCGCGCCGTAAATTTCGGTCAGCACATCGGGGGAAAGTCCCGTCGGCGGACCGTCGTAAACCACCGCACCCATTTGCAGGCCAATGATTCTCTGGACGAATAACTGGGCCAGGGCGACGTCGTGAATATTGATGATGGCGGCCAATTGGCGTTCTTCGCAGAGCTCGCAAATCAGCCGCATGATCTGGCGCGAGGTCTTCGGGTCAAGGCTTGCCGTCGGCTCGTCGACCAGCAGGATTTCCGGATCCTGAATAAGCGCCCGGGCGATGCCGACCCGCTGACGCTGGCCACCCGATAGCTCATCGGCACGCTTGTCGACCATATCGGCAAGACCGACCCGGTCCAACAGGCGGAAGGCCTCGTCGATGGCGTCCTTGGGAAATTTGCGGAAATAACTGGACCAGAAACCGACATAACCGAGGCGTCCGGAAAGCACGTTTTCCATGACACTCAAACGTTCGACCAGGGCATACTCCTGAAAGATCATACCCATGCGACGGCGGGCCTTGCGCAACGCTCCGGTGCCCAGGCTGGTCAGTTCCATGTCGTTTAACTGAACCTTGCCCGATGTCGGCTCGACCAGCCGGTTGATGCAGCGGATCAGGGTACTTTTACCGGCACCCGACGGCCCGATCAGCGCCAGCACTTGGCCCTTGGGAACCTCAAGGCTGACACCCTTCAGCGCCAGATCCCCGGTCTTGTATTGCTTACTTAAACGTTCCAGACGCAGCATAGGCCCCCCGATAAAACATCAACGGATGCCCGGACCGCCCTAAATTAAGGGCGGTCCGGTTCCGATATTTTTCGTCCGCTAAAGGTTACTTACAAGCGTAAGACGTGCCGTTCGCCTTGTCGATTTTGCGAATGACGTCCCAATGGGACTTGTAGGTAATCGGCAGGAATTGCCCTTCAGGTGGCTTGGACTTGGAGAACTCGACCTTCAGGCTGGTCGGGCTTCCGTCGGGCTTGTCCCATTTGAAACCGAAGAAGGCTTCCTTGATCTTCTCCTGCAAGGCGGGCTTCAGGTTGTAAACCATGCCGAAGCCGGTGGTCGGGAAGGTCTGCGAGGTGTAGATCACCTTGACCTGATCTTCCTTGATGACACCGCGGGCCAGCATGCGCTGTTTCACCGAGTTGGCGATGGATGCGGCAGGATAATCCTTGTTAGCGACGCCGAGGATCGAATTGTCATGCTTGCCGGAGAAGGCTGGCGTGAAGTCAACGTCCTTGACCATGCCGAAGTCGGCTTTCAGGATCGCCGACGGCGCCTTGAAACCGGAGTTGGAGGTCGGCGAGGTGAAGGCCAGGGTCTTGCCCTTGATGTCTTCGACCTTGTCGATGCCGCTGCCCGGATAGGTCAGGATTTCCATCTCGTAGCCGAAAGCGCCATTTTCCTGCGCCATGATGGTAAACGAGCGGAAACCGGCGCAGTTGACGGCCAGCGGGTTGGAGCCGGTATTGAAACCAGCCACATGCAGGCGACCCGAACGCATGGCCTCAATCTGAGCGGCATTGGACTGAACCGGGAAGAACAGCACCTTCTTGCCGGTGACTTTTTCCATGTTGGTCAGGAAATCAGACCATGCCTCTTTATAGACGGCGGGATCTTCAACCGGCGTATAGGCGAAAATCAGTGTGTCTGGATCGATTTGCTTAGACGGGTCGCTCGGCGTGTCAGCCGTCAGATCGCCGTCACGGTCACAAAAACGCTTGTCGAGATCGCCGCGCGGGCAGTCTTCGGCGGACGCTGGCGTTGCCGCCATCAAGATAAATGCGGTCATAGCGCCACATA
>CBFDEA010000414.1:0-2580 GCA_965603695.1 uncultured Rhodospirillaceae bacterium
AGCGCTTCAAGGGCGGCCTTGCAGGCAAGGGCGGCGTGTTCATCGGGGCCGGTAAACGGCGGCCCCCAATAGGCCATCACCGCGTCGCCCATGTACTTGTCAACGACGCCCTTGTTCGCCGAAATGGCTTCGGTCATAAGGGTGAAGAAATCATTGACCAGTTTGACAAGATCGGGCGGTGACAGTTTTTCGGAAATCGACGTGAATCCTTTGAGGTCGATGAACATCACCGTCATTTCGCGCTTTTCGCCGCCCGGTTCGGCGAATTCAGGGTGATCAAGAAGGTTGGAAACAATGCGCGGATCCATGTACTTGCCGAACGTATCCTTGATACGTTCTTTCATACGCAAGCCACCGACCATGCTGTTGAATGCCCCTGTCAAACGGCCGACCTCGTCATGGCTGGTAACGGGGACTTCCGTATCCAGATGCCCTGCCTCTATCGCCTCGGCACCACTGACCAGGTTGCGGACGGAACGCACCAGGGCGCGCGTCACCAGCCCCGCGAAGACGATCGCCAGCAGGGCGGCAAGGGCGGTCAGGGTCGAATTAATGACAAGCAGTTTAAATTCATCCTTGTCCGCCCTTAAAACGGCGTCACCGGCTTGCTCCTCCACATGGCGTCGCAGATTGGCAATTTCGGAATCTAAGGCATCTTGCTTACTATTGAACGCGGGAAGATTATCGAACAAGCCGCGGTCGCCTGCAGCTTCCGCTTCAACAAGCAGGCGCCCGTGATCTTCAAATACCAGGTATTCCCTTTCAATTGAGGCAATATCTTTTTCCAGCACCCTTAGCGCCTGGCCGATCGTTGGGGCCGCCCGTTCTTCGCTCTTTATAAGTCGCCGGGCGTTTGAAAATTCCTCGTTTATTTCTTTTCCCAGAGCCATAAAGCGGGTTGCGTCGACATGAAGGTTGGCATGTTCTTCGGCCCGCACGAAAAGCCGTTGCATCACCACACCCTGTTCGAGAATATGCACGTTGATACGCTCGACAGCTTCGCTAAGCGGCATTTGCTTGCCAGCAACAACGGCAAGATCGTTACTGATCCCCGCCGTCAGCCGAATCGAGTACACGGCAACGGCCAGCATCAGGAACAGGACGACGGCGGCAATGCCGAATATTTTCTGGGCGATGTTCAGATGCATACCCGGAATTCAGCCTTCCTTGCGCTCGGCATCGGCAAACAACAACAAGGAGCTAAGAATCGTCGGGATTGCCTTCAAAACATGGACAAAGCCTAAAAGGATAACGCCGTGGTGGGCGCCGACGTTCCCCGATGTAACATCCTCATAGATGCTGTCGCCGGCCTCGGCCAGGCCGGTTGTCAGCAGAATGATACCGATAACGGCCTCAAAGTATGGGTTGCGGAAGAAATTTTCGATTTTCACAATAAAGCTGTGCATAAGACCTCCTCAGCCTGTCAAATGAAAGCGTTCGATCAAGTTCCGCCAGCCCTGCATTTTGCCGTCATCAATTTGACGGTCTCGGTCATTCGCGCAACATCGGTAAACACCAATGTGCCGACAGTGATTTTTTCGAGAATGGAAACGGCATACTTTTCAAGACCGACGATTGTATTGACAACTGAAATGCGCATATCGACGGGCCAGGAACCATTGACAAATTTTATACTATCAATGGAAACATCGTAACCGCCGCCGGAGTCGACCTCGATATCGGCATCGGGGTTTGTCAGTTGAATGCAGGCGAACAGGTCGTAGATGCGCATCAACGTCCCATGATCGGTTTCCTTAACGTACACATGATCGTTGGCAACGCCATATGTTCGCATGTCACCGACGACGTCCGACGTTTTGATGAATTTATCGACCTGCCCTTGCATGCTGGCTTTGATCGTCCAGTCGTAGCCATCGGCTGCTTCCGCCCTTCCCTCGGGAAGGGCGAAAACAAAGGCGCACAGAAGCGCAAAACGAAACAGCGTTTGCATCGAACAGCCCCCCTAGTAATAGATGAACTGAATGGTGCGTTCGATCATCCGCTCAAGACGGCCCGGGTAGTCCCACTTTTCCATCCTGACATCGCCGGAATGGAATTCCTTGAAGAACTTGCCGTTCCTTAAGTGATGCAGGACGGAATCAACGTTTGCTGCTGGACGGAACCAATCGACACGGGTCTGGAGCTCTTTCAGGCTTTCCTGCTTGCTGTCCATATCGGACGGGGCTGCCTGATCGACCTTTTCGGTGCCATCTTCAAAGGTATAGCGGGCCTTTCTCGGCGTTAGCAGAATCAGGACCGACTTGGTGAAATCGAGCGTGCTTTCGTTTGAAAACAGGTACTGAACAATTGGAATGTCCTGCAAAAGCGGCACCCCGTCACGCACCGTCTCGGTCTCTTTTTCGCTCAGCCCACTTAAGATCAGGGTCTGGCCGAACTTCATGGCGACATTGGCGGTCACCAGGGTCTTGGAGGTTTGCGCGAAGTTGTTGAAATTGGCCGTAGAAGAGCGGTTTTCGACAAAGGCCCGCGCCGCAGAGACATTCAATTCAACCATGTCCTTGCCGATGAATTTCGGCGTCACGTCAAGCTTGATGCCGACGGGAATATCCTGGACCGCGC
>CBFDEA010000415.1:0-2578 GCA_965603695.1 uncultured Rhodospirillaceae bacterium
TGACCCAGCACGCACTGTCCACACATCCGGCAATCAAACAGCAGTTGTTTGACATGTTTTTCGACAAATACCACGGGGCGTTCAACCCGGTGATAGCCGATCATCGACCAAAACCAGTGAAGGCGGAGCAAGGCGCTGGCGAAGGTCGCATAGACCCATTCGAACAAGCGGGAATGGCGGATTACCCAAAGGCGAACAGTGTACCGGCTTCCAAGCCTGCGGATCGGGTTTGCTCCGGCGGGAACATAATTTCTAAGGGAACTACTCTTTCCCATTTTCAAACCCTTTAGCGGCGATCAGAGCGGTGAGTCGCCTCTCATCATATTGGGCTTCTATCTCAATTATGGCGGTATCAGCGGCGTGTTCAAGGTCATCCGCACAAGGGCTGGGGGCCGCTTTGCGCCAGTCTGCCAGATAATCCTCGGTGCCGTGGGCGCCAGCTTTCATAGCGGCCTTGTCGATGGCCTCCTGAAAGCGTTGCGGTAATTCACGTTTGGCCTTTTTGCGCCCTGCCTTGATGGTGATTTGCGAGGGGATATCCCGCCAATAGATAATCGACAGTGACGCCATTCAGGCTGCCTTTTCTTCCAGAAACCGGGCCAGATCACCCATCCCGGTTTTACGCATTTCAAAGGAGAGGCCCAACCGCTCCGCGGCCGCTTCGGCTTTCGCGACCAACTTGGGATCGTCGAGCTGGGCCAAATAAACCAATTTGGTGTAGTGGCCGAAATAATCGGAGAGCAGTTGGGGGTAGCGATCCAGCCCCAGCCCTTTGATGATCAAACGATCAAAAAAGCGGGTTAAGTAATCGGTCAGGTAGAATGTTGAAATGTCGTCTTCCTGCTGCGTTTCAAATTTCTCGAGGCCGCTGTAGAAGGCATAACAATGAGGGCCGGCAATTCGCTCGACACCTTCTTCAACAAGCACTTTGTCGAGTAAACCACCCGTGCCACAATCGGCATAGACAGCCAGTATGCTCTGATACTTTTCAGACGCTTTGGCAGTTTGAATTTTCTGACGCATCAGGTCGGGTATTTTTTCCGGGCGATTGTGCAGTTTGGCCGGAAGACAAGTTACTTCCATATGCGTCCAGCCATTGATATCGATCAGCCAGCCCACTTCTTTGGCAAGTGCCCCGCAGGCGATCAGTAGCGTCGGTTTCATACCACTAAAAGCCCTTCAAATCCGTGGCTAGCCTACTGCGGCCATTGAGCCCTGTCGTCTTGCCATGAATTCTGTTGCGGTCTCAACTGCCATTGCCGCATCTCGGCAATAGGCATCGGCACCGATATTATCTGAGAATTCTTCATTCAGAGGCGCACCTCCGACCAACACGATATAATCGTTTCGCATGCCTTTTTCTTTCAGGGTGTCGATGACGACTTTCATGTAAGGCATGGTGGTGGTGAGCAGAGCAGACATACCGAGGATGTCGGGTTGGTGTTCTTCTATGGCATCCAGATAAGCATCGACAGAATTATTGATTCCTATGTCGATGACTTCGAAACCAGCTCCCTCCATCATCATTCCGACCAGATTTTTTCCAATGTCATGGATGTCACCTTTGACGGTGCCAATGACCATTTTCCCGACCTTGGGAGCACCGGTTTCCGCCAGCAATGGGCGTAAAACACCCATCCCCGACTTCATGG
Source organism: uncultured Rhodospirillaceae bacterium (assembly GCA_965603695.1). Lineage (GTDB taxonomy): Bacteria > Pseudomonadota > Alphaproteobacteria > Rhodospirillales > JABHCV01 > JACNJU01. Next base: position 1,653 of record CBFDEA010000415.1, read on the forward strand.
CGTTGGCGGACATCAGAACTTCCGGGACAAACAGGATACCATCACGGAAATCGACGCCGACGATCCTCATCCCTTCAACGAGGGCCTTGGTCAGGACATCATAAGGTGTCCAGCCGCGATCTAGAAGGATGTGAGTCCCTTCAAGAATTTCTTCGGCCATGCCTTCGTATAAATCATCATGCATTTGCTCGACGAGTTCTTCGTCATTTAACTCTGCAAGGATGATGTCGTCTTCCTGATCGTCGCTCATCGGCTGTATACTCCTTGAAAAATAGCCAACTGCATTGATTGCAATCATTTCAACTAAGGCTATTTAGCCCGATTGACTGTTCCGCTTTGGACACAGACTTTCCGAAAACCGACCTGTCTGGCCCTCATGCCCTGAGTTTGAGATTTTTAGGGTCGTAGGGGCTTTCATCAGTGACGGTTGCCTTATGACGGGTCCCCAGAATATCAACTTCGACCTGAGTGCCTATTGCGCTTAGCTCTGGTGGTAAGTAGCCAAGGGCAATGCTTTTGTTGATACGCCAGCCAAACCCGCCGCCGGTTGTCCGGCCGACGACAGCGCCACCCTGGAATATTGCTTCACTCCCGATTGCATCAGCATCTGTTACGTCGTGGACTTCCAGTGTCACAAATTCATTCTTGAAACCCTTCTTCTGCCATGTGAGCAGCGCTTCCCGTCCGACGAAGTCACCTTTATCCGGTTGAACAAAGCGCTGTAAGCCCGATTCCAGGGCTGCGTATTCGATTGATAGTTCCGTTCCGACCAACCGGTATGATTTCTCCAGTCGCATACTGTCCATCGCCCGGATGCCAAAAGGTTTGATGCCGAATTCTTCGCCAGCTTTCATCACTTCATCAAAGATATGATTTTGATATTCAATCGGGTGATGCAGTTCCCATCCCAGTTCACCGACAAAGTT
>CBFDEA010000416.1:0-2570 GCA_965603695.1 uncultured Rhodospirillaceae bacterium
TACGCCGCAACACCCACATTTTAGATAGTGTGCCTTGATCGACCAGCAACTCTTCTTTTCGTGTGCCGGACTTGGTGATGTCGATAGAAGGCCAGACGCGCTTATCGGAAAGCTTGCGATCGAGGATGATTTCCGAGTTACCGGTACCCTTGAACTCCTCGAAGATAACCTCGTCCATGCGCGACCCGGTATCGATCAGGGCGGTCGAGATAATCGTCAGCGAGCCGCCTTCTTCGATATTACGCGCCGCACCGAAGAAACGCTTGGGCTTTTGCAGGGCGTTGGCATCGACGCCGCCGGTCAGCACCTTGCCGGAACTGGGCACGCAGGTGTTATAGGCGCGGGCCAGGCGGGTGATCGAATCAAGCAGAATAATGACATCGCGCTTGTGCTCAACCAGACGCTTGGCCTTGGAAATAACCATCTCGGCAACCTGCACGTGACGAGCCGCAGGTTCATCAAAGGTCGAACTGACAACTTCGCCTTTAACCGAACGCGACATGTCGGTGACTTCTTCGGGGCGCTCGTCGATGAGCAGGACAATCAGGTAACATTCAGGGTGATTAACGGCAATCGCCTGGGCGATATTTTGCAGCATCACCGTCTTGCCGGTCCTCGGCGGGGCAACAACCAAGGCGCGCTGGCCCTTACCGATGGGCGAGATCAGATCGATGATACGCGACGTGCGGTCCTTGGCCGTCGGATCGTCGACTTCCATTTTCAGGGCCTCGTCCGGATACAGCGGCGTCAGGTTATCGAAGTTGATGCGATGACGGACTTTGTCGGGGTCTTCAAAATTAATCAGATTGACCTTGAGCAGGGCAAAGTAGCGCTCGCCGTCCTTGGGTGAGCGGATCTGGCCTTCGACGGTATCGCCGGTACGCAATGAAAAGCGCCGGACCTGGCTCGGGCTGACATAAATATCATCGGGGCCTGGAAGATAGTTGGCTTCCGGGCTGCGCAGGAAGCCGAAGCCGTCCTGCAGCACTTCGATGACGCCGTCACCAAAAATGGCAACATCGTTTTCGGCCAGCCTTTTCAAAATGGCAAACAGCATGTCCTGTTTACGCAATGTCGAGGCATTTTCAATTTCGAGACTTTCGGCATAGGCCAAAAGGTCTGCGGGTGTCTTGGTTTTAAGTTCTTTGAGATTCATTGGGTCACTTTTGCAAATTGAACGGGTTTCAGGGAAAAACCGTTGCGGGGGTGTAAGGGAAACATGTGAACAGCGTTTGGATAGGTGCCGGGAAATGAGGCTTCATGCGGATTGCGTATATTACTGGCCGCAAGGGCCGTATATTGCTGGCCGCTAGGGCCAAGGAGCACATAAAAAGAATTGGAAAGCGTCAATAATCAGGTAACGCGCATTTGATATATAGTCAAATAACCAATGCTTGGTAGAAAAGCAAGCCTGTATTTAAGCTACCTACCAGGGCTTAAGGACAGCCGCCAGAACGATAACGATCATCAGGATTGTCGGAACCTCGTTGGCGAAACGAAAAAACTTCTGCGGCTTGGTGTTGACATCGGCCTCAAAGGCCCGCCGCCAATTGCCCATCATCATGTGAATAACGATAAGCCCCGCGATGGCCAGCAATTTGACATGCAGCCAACCGGCGCTCCAATCCGTCGAGCTGTCGGCCAGCAGCAAGCCGCCAAAAAACAGCGAAGACAGCATCGCCGGGTTCATGATCGCCTTAAGCAACCTGCGCTCCATGACCTTAAAGGTCTCGGATGTTTCCGATCCTGATTCGGTATCGCAATGATAAACGAACAGGCGGGGCAGATAGAGCAAGCCTGCCATCCAGGCAATAACCGAAATAATATGACCCGCCTTGATCCACAAATAGGCGTCACCAGAAAGTTCCAAAGCTTTATTCCTTTTTGCTACGCGGACAATGAACACTGCTTCCAGCACAGGCCCCGGCGCTGAGTGAACAGGATATCGTAACCGTTTCACCTTTGTCACCCGCCTTAATATAATCCAGCGCCTGATCGACGATATTTTTAAGACCGCCAATGAAACGCGGGTCCGTGCTCACCGTCGCCACCCGGTGATATGCCGGAACCCCAAGTTTTTTCGCGACTTCACGGTATTCAATATCAAGCTCAACCAGAGTTTCGGAGTGCTCGGAGACAAAGGCTATGGGAACGACGACGACCGGAACGCCGTCTTTTGCGGCACGGGCAATTTCATCTTCCGTTGACGGACCGATCCACTCAAGCGGGCCGACCCGGCTTTGATAGCAAACAACCCAATCAAGGTCCGCCCGCGCAAGCCCCGCGACAACGGCCCGGGCCGTTATCTCCACATGTTGGGGATAGGGGTCGCCGGCATCGACAATCTTCTTGGGCAAGCCGTGCGCCGAAAATAAAACCCTGGGCTTGCCGGACTTCGCGGCGTCATCAAGGGCGCTCTCGACAAGACCGACAAGAGCAGCAACCAAACCCGCGGCGTCAGGGTAACAGCAGACCCCTACGCTTGCCACGTCCAGCCCGGCCATCGCCGCGGCGCGCTGCCAGTCGTTTAGGCTTGAGCCAGTGGTCGTGGTCGAAAATTGCGGGTAGAG
>CBFDEA010000417.1:0-2566 GCA_965603695.1 uncultured Rhodospirillaceae bacterium
TCATCGATATCATCGGGGCCAAGATCGACGCAGGCCCCCAAAAAAGTCTGCATGGTGCGCTGGGCGTCCGGGGTGACATGGATCATGCAGCGCGCCGTCGAAGCGCCGCCACTGTCGGCGGCAGTCTCAAAGGCGATGCCAAGAGCCGTTATATCGTGGCGAAAAACACTGCCGAGCTGATCGTCTTTGACCTTGCCGATAAAGGCCCCCCTGGAACCCAGCGAGGCCAACGCCGCAATGGTATTGGCCGCCGAACCGCCGGAACATTCGATACCCGGCCCCATCTTCGAATAAACGGACTCAGCCGCCGCCTCATCAATCAGGCTCATGGTTCCCTTGATCAGATCGTTTTCATTGATAAACTGATCGCTAGCGTGGGCCAAAACGTCAACGATGGCGTTGCCGATACCGACCACGTCGAAACGTGTCTCGCTCATAGAGAGGCTCCTTCAAGATGCACTTTTGCTGTAAGGCGGCGCAGTATAACGACAAAGCCTTGCCGAGCAAGGTAAGATCGGATCAGGATTGGAAAAATCCACTTTGTGGGTTTGTCCAATCCTGTGAATCCGCTCGACATTTATAAAAACGGGCAGTTTTTCCAGGTTGATCCAAATAACCGCAAGTTATTTAGATCAACCTGGAACTGCCCTAAGACCTTGCCGCGTATTGGCGTTTAAGTCTAAACATTCACAGGTTGATTAATTTTCAAAAGGCAGGGCGAAAAACTTCGTGATCAGTGCATTTATCAAGGCGGCTCAACAGATTTCCGATCCCCGGGCGCGGCGGGTGATCTGGTTCGCCCTGGCCGCCGCCGCCGGGGTCTTTGTCTTGTTGTGGGTGGTTATTGGCTTCCTGCTCGCCAACACCGCACTTTTTTCCATCGGCTGGCTTGAAACCGCCATTGATTGGCTCGGTGGGCTGGCCACCGGAGTCCTGACCTGGCTGCTGTTCCCGGCGGCGATCAGTGCCGTTATCGGTCTTTTTCTCGAAGAAATCGCCAGCGCCGTCGAAGAACGGCACTATCCCCACCTGAGCCAAGCCCACGGACTTAATTTCAGCGATACCGTGCTGACCACCTTGAGATTCCTGGCGATTATGTTGGCGCTCAACATTCTGATGCTGCCGCTGCTTTTGACCGGACCGCTTTTCCCTTTTGTTTTCTACGGCGTGAACGGCTATCTTTTGGGGCGTGAATATTTTGAGCTAGTGGCCCTAAGACGGATGGCCCCGGCCGAAGCCACGGCGCTTCGCAAGCAAAATGCTTTCAAGCTGTTCTTGACCGGGGCGCTGATTGCCTTCTTGTTAACAGTGCCTATCATCAATTTACTGGCACCGATTATCGCCACCGGTATGATGGTCCATCTGTTCGAGAGTTTTCGCAAGCGCCCCTAACCGCTTTTTATGGAGAAGATACCATGTTCCGGCGAAACAAGGATAACGGCGATGATGACAGTGGCATCGATGCGCCGCCCCTAAAACCATTCGCCTCCAAGGGGACGCACACACCGTCCAAACCGCCGACCAGGGCCCCTGTCCTTAACAATAGTGGGGCGAGTGCGGCGAGCCAGAAAAGGCCTGTCGATATCCCCTCGGTTCCGACCCGCCTTGACCGCCAACGTCCCGGCGAGGGTGATAGCAAAAGATTGGTGGTCGGGCGCGATATCCGCCTGTCTGGCGAAATTACCTCCTGCGAACGCTTAATCGTCGAAGGTCATGTCGAGGTCAGTCTGGCAGGAGCCCGCCTGATCGAAGTCGCCCCCAGCGGCGTTTTCATGGGTCGCGCCGAAGTCGAAGACGCCGACATCAGCGGCCAAGTCGATGGCGAATTGATCGTCAGCAATAAATTGACCGTTCGCAACGGCGGCAAAATCAGCGGCTCTGTCCACTACGGCAGTATCATCATCGAGGCTGGCGGCGAAGTCTGCGGCGACATGCACGCCCTTGCGGCACCGGCCCAGCCTGCCGTCCCTGTGGTCGAAACCGTTGAGACGGTAGATGACGATAAGGATTCCGACCCGACGTGACACCCTCTTTTCGTCTAACGCTCGCGCTCATTACCCTTGGTTTTGCTTTATCGGCCTGTGCGGCCGTGGAAAAAACCGCGCCACAACAGCCTCCCGCTGCGGCTGCGCGCGCCCAAACAACGCCCCCCGAAGACGCCCTCGCCCATTTGCCCCGGGTCGCCATGCAGCCGCCTGAACGGGCCCTGCGCGACGGCCTGCTGCCCCCCACCATCAACCTGGATGACCCGGACCTGCGCGACGGCCTGAACGGCCCGGATGCACCGGGGCCCTAACGTCTGGTCGGCCTCGATGCCGCGGCTATTCAAAAAATGCTCGGAATTCCCGATTTCAAACGTCGCGACCCGCCCGCCGAAATTTGGCAATATAAAAATGACGGCTGTCTGCTCGATGTCTTTTTATATCTGGGTGACGGCGGATACAATGTCACTCATGTGGCCGTCCGTGGGCGCAGCGTCGCCGAGGTTTCAGCAACCGAATGCCTGCTCGAGGCGTTAGCTCATTAGCGTTATTGCCCCTCAAGCGCCGGGCGCTCACTCCGTTCG
>CBFDEA010000418.1:0-2558 GCA_965603695.1 uncultured Rhodospirillaceae bacterium
CGTTAGATCTGTCGGTGCCGACGATTTCGACCGTCCAACCGGCTAACTGGCTGGCCATTTCCATAAGGATGATGGCCAACGAGTATGGTTCCTGCCCGGTCGAGGCGGCGGCGCACCAGATGCGTAAGCTCTTTCGGGCGGCGCGGCTTTTCAGAAGCGGTGGCAAAACATTGTCGCGGAAGCGGTCGAAAGGACCGGTGTCGCGGAAGAAGAAAGTCTCGTTGGTCGTCATCGCCTCGGTGATGTCTTCGAGAATATCTTCGGGCGAACTCGCACGGACGGCATTGGCAAGCGCAACGAGGTCGGCTAGACCATGTCTGCGGGCCACCGGCAACAAACGGCTTTCAAGCAGATAAGCCTTGTTCGGGGTGACGATAAGGCCGGACCGTTTCTTAACGATTTTGCTAAATAGGTCAATGTCTTCAGGGGTCATAAAATTTTCCGATCCAGGCCTTTACAGAAGGCCAACTTGATCAAATTTAGCTTGAATGATCTCGCTGTCAAAAGGTTTCATGATGTATTCATTGGCACCCGCGGCGATGGCTTCCTGAATATGACTGATGTCATTTTCAGTCGTGCAAAATATGACAATGGGGGCGTCGCCGCCGGGGAGGGCACGCAGAGACTTCAAGTATGTCAGGCCATCCATGACCGGCATATTCCAGTCAAGCAAAACGCCGTCGGGCATTGCTTTTTGGCAGAACTCCAACGCTTCTTTGCCGTCGGCGGCCTCTTCGGTTTCAAACGACAACTCTTGCAAAATCTTCCTGGCGACCATGCGGATAACCTTGGAATCATCGACAATCAATATTTTCTTCATTGTTGTTCCTTTTCAGGGGATAAAATGGCGGAGCCTTCTGAGTGGCGTCTGACAGTTAGGAGAATAAACAGCGAGTCAGTGCTCGACTTGATCATATAAAACTCGAAAATTAGCCGTCAGCGTTAATCCGTTGGATCAGTTCCTTAAGGACTTTATCGACATCGGCGTTTGCCACCCGGCAGGTGCCGGCGGCATTGTGGCCACCGCCGCCGTATTCAAGCATCAATGCCCCGACGTTGGTCTTCGAGGTCCGGTTAAGGATTGATTTGCCGGTTGCCAGAACTGTTAAGTCAGGGTCCGTGACGTGGGGCAAGACCTGGATCGAGATATTGCACGCTGGGAATGCCGCGTAGACCGTGAAACGGTTGCCAGGGTACAGGATTTCCTCATTACGCAGATCGACAATCACCAGCTTGGTGTGAACGGTGGCGCAACGCATGATTTGCAGCTCGGCGAACTCTTCGTTGAATTCGTAAACGTGCAGACGTTCTTCGACATCGGGAATTTTCAAAATTTCTTCGACCGGATGATGGCGGCAGTAGACCATCATGTCTTTCATCAACTGTTCGTTGGAAATGTTGAATTCGGCAAAGCGCGATAGCCCGGTGCGCGGGTCGAGCATGAAGTTGAGCAACGTCCACGGGCCGGGGGCCAGGATGTCTTCCTCGGAATAGGCGGCCGAATCAGCCTGGTCTACGGCTTCCATCAGTTCTGTCGAGACGTTGGGGAACGCTTCCTTGCCACCGAAGTGTTCGTAAACAACGCGCGCCGCAGAGGGCTTGTCCGGGTCGATAATCAGATTTTCTTTGTCGCCGACCCGGATGGTCTCGCTAAGATGATGATCGAAGCACAGATGGACACCTTCAACGTAAGGCAGATTGGTGGTGATGTCGTTTGCGGTGACGGCTATTTTCCCGTCTTGCATGTCTTTGGGCTCGGCAAACAGTATTTCGCTGACCATGTCGAGCTCAATCAACAACCCTCCCGAAACGACTCCGTCAAAATCGGCGCGGGTGATCAGGCGGTATTTATTGTCAGACATCCTAGACCCTATTTTTCATTCGATAATAACTTGGAATATAACCCTGCAAAGGCTCTCTGACAACGCCCCATTGTTATCGTCTTGCTAATGCCGGGGGGCGCGTCATGGGCCTTTTCGGGAACGACGGGCCGGGGAGCCTTTGTGGTCTTCGTCGAACAGATCGGTCAGGTTTTGCATCATCGTGCCGCCCAGTTCCTCGGCATCGGAAATCGTTACGGCGTGTTGATAATAACGGGTGACATCGTGGCCGATGCCAATTGCCGTGAGCTCGACGTTAGAGCGGGTTTCGATCCAGCCGATGACGTCGCGCAGGTGTTTTTCCAGGTAATTACCGGCATTGGCCGACAAGGTGGCATCATCGACCGGCGCACCGTCGGAAATAACCATCAGCACACGGCGCTGTTCGGGGCGGCCGAGCAGCCGGTTGTGGGCCCATAGCAAAGCCTCGCCGTCGATGTTTTCCTTGAGCAGTCCTTCGCGCAGCATCAGGCCGAGATTGCGCCGCGCTCGCCGCCACGGCATGTCGGCGGCCTTGTAGACAATGTGGCGCAAATCGTTGAGACGACCAGGATTTGGCGGTTTTCCATCTTCGGCCCATTTTTCCCGGGTCGTGCCGCCTTTCCACGCGCGCGTGGTAAATCCGAGAATCTCAACCTTGACGCCGCAGCGCTCGAGGGTCCGGGCCAGGATGTCGGC
>CBFDEA010000419.1:0-2558 GCA_965603695.1 uncultured Rhodospirillaceae bacterium
TCATCGAAATCTACGGTGAACGCTTGCAGGCGTTGTACGGATAATGGAACTGATCCTGCTTGGCACCGGCTGTCCCAGCGTCGATCTTGATCGCCATGGCCCGGCCAATCTGGTCGATTGTGGCCCCGGTTGCCGGCTGCTGATCGATTGCGGTTGCGGCGTCACGCATAGGCTTTTGGCCGCAGGGTGTCCCGGCAGCGAAATCGATGCGGTGCTTCTGACCCACCTGCATTCCGACCACATCGTCGATCTGTTTCAATTGATCATCTCAAGCTGGCATCAAGGGCGCGACCGCCCGCAAAGAATTTTCGGGCCGCCGGGGACCAAGCGCTATGTCGATGGCCTGATGGCGCTGTGGGCACCGGAACTGGAGCAGCGCATTGCCCACGAGAAGCGCCCCTCCATTGCCGCCCTGGACGTCGAGGTCATCGAGATTGCCGATGGGCAGAGCCTTCACTTTGGCGAGACGGTTGTCCACGTCGTCGCCGTCAATCATTTGCCCGTGCGTCATGCCTTCGGATTTATTTTCGATGCCCGGGACGCCCGCCTCGCCATCAGCGGCGACACCACCTACTGCCCGGCCCTGATCGAAGCGGCCCAGGGCGTCGATATGTTGTTGCATGAAGTCCTCATCCACCGCGAACTGCCGGTCGTCGAAGGCAAGCGCAGCGGCGAAACCATCGCGGCCATGCAGGCCTATCACACAGTTTCAGATGAAGTCGGCAAGGTCGCCGCCGCATGCAAGGCAGGCACTCTGGTACTGACCCATTTCGTGCCACCGAAGTTTGACGAGGCCAGCCTGCTCGAAGAGGTGCGCCGGGATTTTGATGGTCCGGTCATCATCGGCCACGACCTTATGCGGGTGAGCGTTTCCTGATATTGGCGATCCCGATGCCCGTCAGGATCAAACCCAGAGCGACGATTTCCTGAACCGAGACATCCTCGCTAAGGAACAACGCCCCCCACAACACCCCCAGGGCCGGAATCATGTAGTTATTCAGGGCGATAAACGTCGCCCCTTTTGCCTTAATCAGATGGAAATAGATCAGCGTTGCCAGCGCCGTCGGGAACAGCCCCAGATAGATCGCCGCACCACTGGAAAGCAGGCTCGGAGTTAGCTGCCACGGCTGATCGAAGGTAATTGACATGATGCCCATCTGGATCGCCCCCATGGTCATCACCGCCGTGCCGCTGACCGCCGGGTGGAGGCGCGGCACATTCTTGGCGATGGTCGTGGCGATGGCGTAACAAAGCGCCCCGCACGCCACGGCAATCTGGCGCACGGCATCACCGCCGAGGCCTTTAAGGGCCTCTGGCCCGACCAGAATCACAACCCCGCAGAAGCCGACCACCATGCCGACCAGCTTGGCCTTGGTCATGCGCTCGTCGGTGCTGAAAACATGAACCAGAAACAAGGTCGCAAGCGGCATCACAGACATCAAAATTGCGGCCAACCCGCTGTCGATGGTCTGCTCGCCCCAACCAATCAGGCTAAAGGGCAGGCCGTTACCGAAGACTCCCATCCAGAACGCCAGCCACCAGAATTTTTTATCTGTGGGGATACGCATGCCGTTGAAACGCGCATATCCGTACAGCACCAGCGCCGCCAGAAGAATGCGAACGGCCGCCAAAGTCATCGGCGGCACAGTTTCCACGCCGACCTTGATGACGGCGAAGGAGGAGCTCCAGATCGTCGCTAGCAAAATCAGCAGCAACACCGGACGGGCGGCAGAAAACGTAATCATGCCGTTGGTCGTAAACTCATATGCGCGCGTTGTATAGAGAGCCTTTAGTTTTATTGAGCATGACCCGGCGGTCCTGTATGATGGCAGCATGAAAACAACGGAACCCTGCACGGAAATCCTTATCGAGGGCCTGCATAAATCCTTCGACGGAAACCCTGTTTTACGCGGTATCGACCTCGACATTCCGCGCAATGCCATCGTCGCCATCGTCGGTGGTTCGGGTTGCGGCAAGACGGTCCTGCTCAATACGATCCTGGGGCTTCTCGAACCAGACCAAGGCCGCGTCCAGGTCGCCGACCACGACCAGCAAGGTGGCCCCCTGATCGACCTTGCCGGACTGGAGCCAAACCAACTGGACGCCATCCACATGCACTGGGGTGTGGTGTTCCAGAACAATGCCCTGTTCTCGGGCAGCGTCTACGACAACATCGCGTTGTGGCTGAGCGAGGTCAAAGACATGCCCGACGATATGATTGAGCCGGTCGCCCACAAGGTGCTCGACGCCGTCTCCCTGCCCTCGGACGATGATTTCCTCAATCGCGACGTCCACGATCTTTCGGGTGGCATGGCCAAGCGTCTGGCTGTCGCCCGGGCATTGGCGATGAAACCGCTGGCCATCTTCTACGACGAGCCGACAACCGGACTGGACCCGACCAGCGCCGCCCAGATCCACGACCTGATCGTCGCCACCCACGAGGAGTTCCTGGAGACCGGCTATGATCGGACCACGGTGATCATCACCCACGACAAGGACCTGCTTAACCGTCTGCGTCCGCGCACGATCATGATGCATCAGGGTCAGATTTTTTTCGA
>CBFDEA010000420.1:0-2557 GCA_965603695.1 uncultured Rhodospirillaceae bacterium
CTCTGGGCACCGCTTCGCCACCATTTTCGCACTCGCCGGTCTGGGGGGAAATATGGGGGCCGGGGCCGGGCCATGGGTAATGGGCTATATCTTCGATAGCACCGGCAGCTATCTCCCGGCCTTCTGGTTGTGCATCGCCGTCTCGTTGCTTTCAATCTTTAGTATCTGGATGGCCAGCCCGCGAAAAGTCAGGCTGGTTTCAGGACAAGCGGCAAGACGCGCGGCTTAAAGTTCCTGGATATCTTCGATGCCGGGGATCGAGCGGATTTGCAGCAGGATTTCCGGGGTGATGGCGAAGCCACCCTTCAGTTTGACGCCGACCTTCTCGCCGGTATCCAAAACCGCAACAATCTGTACGTCGCCCTTGCCACGGCCACAGTTGGCATCCTCCAGGGCTTCTTTAATAGCCGCCAGCGGCGCTTCGGCGCGGATAGTCAGGCTCAGTCCGCATTGCGCCCGCGCCGCGACTTTATCGAGCGGCTCGACAGAGTTGGCAGTGAAGCGCGGCGTTTCGCCTTCGAACTGAACCGAGGCTTTGATGAACAAAGATGTGCCGACCTCGAACAACGCCCGCGCCACCCCCAGCAATTCGGAAAACACCATGATTTCGAAAATGCCCGAGGCATCGGATAACTGGACGAAGGCATAACGGTTGCCCTTGCCTGAGGTTCTCTCCTTCATGCCGATCACCGTACCGGCCATCTTCACCGGCCCCGGATTTCCACCCCTGATAATGTCGGCCGAAGATCTGGCCTTGATCATTTCCAGGCTTTTCGTATAAGCGTCGAGTGGATGGCCCGACAGGTAGAAGCCGATGGCGTCGAATTCTTCTTTCATACGATCTATGGGCGACCAGTCGGAAACTTCAGCCAGGGTGATGGCCGGCATGGGCGCTTCTTCACCACCGAACAGGCCAATCTGGTTGCTGTCGCGGTCCTGGGCGGCGGCACTGGCATGGCGCAGGATGCCTTCGACACCTTCATAAACCTTGCGTCTGTTCGCATCAAGCCGATCAAAGGCCCCTGCCCTGGCCAGATTTTCCATCAGCCGCTTGTTGACAGCCTTGGAGTCGACCCGTTCGGCAAAGTCGGCGATATCCTTGAACGGGCCGTCTTTAATCCGCTGCTCGACCAACAGCCGCATCGCCGCGTCGCCGACATTCTTGACGGCGGCCAGCGCGTAGCGCACCCCGTCCCTGCCGTCACTGGCCGTTTCAACCCGGAAATCTGCCGCCGAGGCGTTGATATCTGGCCCCAGAACTTCAAAATCCAGTCGCTGCAGTTCCTGGCGGAACAAGTTGAGCTTATCGGTGTTGGTGATATCCAGCGTCATCGAGGCGGCGAGGAATTCAACCGGATAGTTAGCCTTGAAATAAGCCGTCTGATAGGCCACCAGCGCATAGGCGGCGGCATGGGATTTGTTAAAACCGTAACCGGCGAACATGTTGACCTGATCGAAAATCTGCGAGGCCTTTTCCTCGGGCACCCCTTTGGCCTTGGCACCGTCGACGAAGACCTGACGTTGCTCATCCATCTCAGACTGGATTTTTTTACCCATGGCCCGGCGCAGAAGATCGGCACCGCCCAGGGTATAGCCCGACAGCTCCTGGGCGACCTGCATCACCTGTTCCTGATAAATCATGATGCCGAAGGTCTCTTTAAGAATTCCTTCCAGCGTCGGGTAGAGATAATCAGGCTCTTCCTGGCCGTGCTTGCGGGCGATGTAGCTTGGAATATTTTCCATAGGGCCCGGACGGTACAGGGCGACGACGGCGATAATATCTTCGAAGGTATCGGGTTTCAGTTTGCGCAGTACATCGCGCATGCCGGTACTTTCAAGCTGGAACACGCCCGTCGTCTCACCGCGGCTCATCATCTTAAAAGATTTTTCGTCATCGAGCGGGATCGTCGAAATATCCACCTTGATGCCGCGTTCGCCGATCAATTCAACGGCCTTGGCCAGCACAGTCAGGGTTTTCAGGCCAAGAAAATCGAATTTAACCAGACCGGCTGATTCGACGTACTTCATATTGAAACCCGATACCGGCATTTCCGATTTGGGATCGCGGTAAAGCGGGATCAGTTGATCAAGCGGCCTGTCGCCGATGACGACACCGGCGGCATGGGTCGAGGCGTGCCGGTACAGGCCTTCCAGCTTGAGGCCGATTTCAGTCAGTTGCTTGACCGCGTCGTCGGCCCTTATTTCTTCCTTGAATTGCGGCTCAAGCTCAATGGCTTCGCCCAAGGTTGTCGGGCTGGTCGGATTGTTAGGCACCAATTTGCAAATGCGGTCAACCTGACCGTATGGCATTTCCTGAACCCGGCCGACATCGCGCAAGACCGCTCGGGCTTGCAATTTTCCGAAAGTGATGATCTGGGCGACTCGGTCGCGACCGTATTTTTCCTGAACGTAACTAATAACCTCGTCGCGGCGATCCTGACAGAAATCGATATCGAAATCAGGCATCGACACACGTTCAGGATTCAGGAAGCGCTCGAACAGCAGGCCCCAGCGTAAGGGATCAAGATCGGTAATGGTCAAGGCCCAGGCGACAACC
>CBFDEA010000421.1:0-2556 GCA_965603695.1 uncultured Rhodospirillaceae bacterium
GATGGCAAGTATCACCTGGAAGGCGAGGGCAAGACCCTGGATGCCGCCGGGATGTGCATCTACTACGATGACCTTGTGTCACGTTATCCCATTGTTTCCATCGAAGACGGTCTGGATGAAAACGACTGGGACGGATGGAAGGCCTTGACCGAGGCCATTGGATCGAAGGTGCAACTGGTCGGTGATGACTTGTTCGTAACCAATCCGGACCGTCTGCGCGATGGCATCAGCCGTGGGGTCGCCAATTCGATTTTGATCAAGGTCAACCAAATCGGCACCTTGTCGGAAACTTTGGAAGCCGTGGAGACGGCGCATAAGGCGGGTTATTCGGCGGTGATTTCACATAGGTCAGGCGAAACGGAAGATTCAACCATCGCCGATATCGCTGTCGCGACCAATGCCGGCCAAATTAAAACCGGATCTTTGAGCCGCTCTGACAGGCTGGCAAAATATAATCAGCTGATCCGTATCGAGGAAGAGCTGGGAACGGTCGCCCGTTATGGAAGATCTTAAATTAAACCCGCCAACAGACTGAAATACATAACTGAATCACGACCCGTAAACGACTTGTTAAACCTTTAGCCCGTTAAATGGATATGGGTAAGAGGACTGTGGGTGCGTTGCACCTCTAACGACAATGGCGCCTGCTTCCAATGGGTCTTTTTTCTGAATTACGTTCACGCGCCCGGCATGTTGTCGGTCCGGTTATTGGCATCTGTGCCATCGGTTATTTCGCTTACCATGCCATCAATGGACAGCGGGGAATGCTCGCTTTACGCCAATTGACCCAGCAGGTGGATGTCGCCAATCTGGAATTTCAATCCGTTCATAGCGAGCGCAAGTCATTGGAACACAAAGTAAAGTTGCTGCACCCGGAAAGTCTCGACCCGGACATGCTGGACGAACGGGCACGCTTGATGCTTGGGTATGGCTATGAAGATGACATCATTGTTCTACCCGATGTGAAGGTTATTTTGCCTGATGTTGTGACAAATTGACTCCTCGTTTTTCCTGAAAGGGCCAATCGAATGCCCCAACCGACACCCCCTCCGCAACCGCCATATTATGCAGTTATTTTTACCAACCAGCGAAATGAGGGTGATGATGCAGCCTATTCCAAAACAGCCGAGCGCATGACTGAATTGGCCACCAGGCAACCGGGATTTCTCGGGATTGATTCAACGCGCAGTGAAGATGGCTTCGGTATCACCGTTTCCTATTGGCAAAGCCTGGAGGCCATTTCTGACTGGAAACGTAATTCAGAGCATGAAGAGGCACGGCGCCAGGGCAATGATGTCTGGTATCAGGCCTTCAGCCTTCACATATCACGGGTCGAACGATCCTACGAAGGGCCGTGATAAAGGGGGGGTAGAGTGTTATTTTCGAGAAAACAGGAAATAGAAACAAATAAGAAAAGCCTGTTTTTTTATCTGTTTCGTTTAAAATAACCAAATATAGGTTAAAATAATAATAACCAATAAAAACAATTGGTTATGCTTAAATTATTGCCTTGAAATCTCGTGGTTCTGGTACTAGCTTTATAGCTGTCGTTGTTTATCAACAGGGAAGAGCTTGGGGAAATCTAATGACGAAGGCACCGAACCGGTCCACTTCACCTAAAAAACCCGCGACCAAGGCCCGCAAGAAACCGGGCGCCAAGAAGGGCGTCAAACAGGTTGTCGGAAGCGCTGCAGAATTACTCGAATACTATCGCGAAATGCTGATGATCCGGCGCTTTGAAGAAAAAGCCGGGCAATTGTATGGCATGGGATTGATTGGCGGTTTCTGTCACTTGTATATTGGTCAGGAAGCCGTTGTCGTCGGCATGCAGGCCGCCTCCCGGGAAGGTGATACGGTTATTACCAGTTATCGTGACCACGGCCATATGCTGGTTTGCGGCATGGACCCGAAGGGCGTTATGGCCGAATTGACGGGCCGTGTAGATGGCTACTCAAGAGGCAAGGGTGGTTCCATGCATATGTTCAGCCGTGAGAAAAATTTCTTCGGCGGTCATGGCATCGTCGCGGCGCAGGTTCCTTTGGGCACCGGGCTCGCTTTTGGCCACAAATACAAGGAAGACGGTGGCGTTTGCATGGCCTACTTCGGCGATGGCGCGATCAATCAGGGGCAGGTCTATGAGTCCTTCAATATGGCAGAGCTCTGGAAGTTGCCGATCGTCTACGTCATAGAAAACAATAAGTACGGCATGGGGACTTCTATCGAGCGCGCCTCGTCGACGACCAATCTTTCAGATCGTGGCGCTGCCCATGGAATTCCTGGAACCCAGGTCGATGGCATGGATGTCAAGGAAGCCGCCGAAATGGCTTTGGCGCACTGCCGATCAGGCAAAGGGCCCTATATCCTTGAGATGATCACCTACCGCTATCGCGGCCATTCCATGTCGGATCCAGCCAAATACCGATCGAAAGAGGAAGTCAGCAAGGTTCGCAAGGAAAGTGATCCTATCGACAACCTGCGTCATGTATTGATGGATGGCAAAATGACCAGTGAGGAGGCTTTGAAGGAGCTGGATCGCGAAATCAAAGCCATCGTCAC
>CBFDEA010000422.1:0-2549 GCA_965603695.1 uncultured Rhodospirillaceae bacterium
TAGAAAGTGTTAAAACAATCTTTATATTTACGCATACTTCCCGTAATGCTTTGAAATCAAAGACTATTTCTGGCCTTAAAAAATGTAGAATTTGCGATATTCCGGCCTTCGCCAGGGTTTTAAGCGGCCTTTGGCCCGTAAATCCGGCGACCGGTGGCTGTCCGTGGGTGTCAATCCGGACCGCCGCGAAGGTGGCCTTACTATTTATTGAGCAAGTGATACGAAGTGCCTGGACGTGCATCAGCAGCCCAATCCAAAACCCCGGTCCGGCAAAAAATATTTAGCGGCGCTGCTGATCGCTTGAAGAAAACATCGCGACGCGCCCGCTCAAAAAAATTTCCGGTCGAACGCAAAATAAATTATTACCCAAGTGCAGCGGTTTCATTTTTTTACCCTGCCGCAGATTTTTATCTTCCCTGGAATCGGTCATAACAGACGCTAAAAAATTCCTGCCGCTGAGCGATGCATCGTCCCGATTTATGCCGGCAAACCGGATTTTTCATCCGTAAATTCTTCACGACGGCTTCACACCCCCAATGGCAACTTTCATAGATTATCATTATTTTTCAATGAAGTACGGTTTCGTAATGAATTATTCTTGGGTCTTTTCAGGCTTTTTTAGTTGATTCTCGAGCCGCACGAGCCATCGCCAACAGCCCCCGGCGACACCCCCGACTTAGCACGGCTGGCAGACTTGTTTCGGTCAACCAATGGGGGCCCGGCGGGGCCAGAATAATCCACCGGCTGGCCTGCCCGATATCACATTATCAACGGACATTGCGCCGCTTGCCGCGCCCTGTTCTGAGAATTTATGGCCGCGTCACAAGACAGTGATTCGGAAACCCAACGGTTTTCCCGTTTACTGAAGTTACCTATGGACCTTGGCCGAACAATGACTACATATTTATTCGCAAGCGGGTCTATTTTTTAACGAGCGGAGCATTTCATGGAAAAAGCGACATTCGGTGCCGGCTGCTTCTGGGGCGTGGAAATGGCCTTTCGCAGGCTTGAAGGCGTTCAAGCCACCGCCGTCGGCTACCTGGGCGGCACTTTCAAGGAGCCGACCTATGAAGACGTCTGCACCGGGCAAACCGGGCACGCCGAAGTGGTTGAGGTGACGTTCGATGAGGCCCGCCTCGATTATCAGGCTCTGCTCGATGTTTTCTGGGCCACTCACGATCCGACGACCCTGAACCGCCAGGGCCCGGATATTGGCAGCCAGTACCGCTCGGCGATCTTTTTTCACAATCCGGCGCAAAAAGCCAAGGCCGAGGCGGCGATTGACGCCCTCGAGGGTGCCGGGGCCTATCACGCGCCGATTGTCACCGAGGTCACCGCCGCCTCGACCTTTTATATGGCCGAGGACTATCACCAGCAGTATTTGGAAAAACGCGGCATCGTGCAGTGCCACATTCCATGAAAGACGGCTTAGCAGTATTTCTCCGGCCCGGCCCATTGCTCGACGGAGTATCTGTCGCCATGGGCCCAGCCGACCGGCAATTGAAGATCGATCGCCTGCACATCAGAGGCGCTTAAGCGGACTTCCGCGCCTTTTGCCAGCTCTTTAAGATGAGCGGTCGAGCGGGTGCCGGGGATGGTGATAATATGCGCGCCCTGATGCAAGACCCAGGCGATTGCCAGCGACGACGCCGCAAGCCCCATATCCTTGGCCAGTGCGCGGAACCCGGCGCTGGCGGCAACATTGCGGCTGAGGTTAGGCTCGATAAAACGCGGGTTGTTTTTCAGGAACTGCAGCGTCTGCGCCGTCTCTGCCGAATGCGGGGCATCGGTGAGCAGGCTTCTGCCGAGCGGGCTGAAGGCGACCAGCGTCGCCCCCACTTCAGCGGTCTTCTGAACCAACCCCAATTCCGGGAAACGAGTTGCCAGGGAGTATTCGGATTGCACCGCGCCGACCGGATGAACGGCGGCGGCCCGGGCCAGGTTGGTCGGGGCGATTTCGGAAAACCCGAACTGGCCAATTTTACCGGCGCGAACGAAGCCCGCCAGGGTTTCGGTGACCTCCTCAATCGACCTGCTTTGCTCTCTTCTGTGGATATAGAAAAGCTCGACCCGCTCGACGCCCATACGCTTCAGTGATTTATCGAGCTCGGCCTCAAGGTGTTCGGGGCTGTTGTCGTAATAGCCTTTGCCATCGGCGCCGCGACAGATGCCGGCCTTGGTGGCTATTGTAAACAGGCCCGCGCGGGCCTTGCCCTGCTTGGCCAGGAACGAGCCGATGCGCTCCTCCGATACGCCCTGACCGTAAACATTGGAGGTATCGATATGGTCGATGCCCAAATCCAGGGCGGTGCTCAGGATCGCATGGGATTTCTGCGTATCCGTCGGCCCGTAAAAATCGGCAAACGACATCGCGCCAATACCGACGGCAGAGACAAGCGTATCGCCGCCACCAAGTTTGCGTTTTTCCATATCAATTCCTCAGCAAGATTTTTCAATCCGCCTGATTAGCTTTTGCCGGTCCGTGACACAAGGATATTTTCCAGCGTTGCCGTGCCGCCTTAAGCCGGCTCAACCTGAAAGGCGAAAAT
>CBFDEA010000423.1:0-2520 GCA_965603695.1 uncultured Rhodospirillaceae bacterium
TGCCGGAGGTCACCAGACCCGGGCCAAAATAAGTAATAGATCAACAATAGACAAACTGCCTATGATGGCGACCCTAAATTTTCGACACGTCAAATAAAAAAACAACGCACTTCAACAAGGAGGATACCATGAAGAAACTACTGTTAGCATCGACCCTGCTCGCCGCCGCGACGGCAATGACGGGGCCGGCCATGGCCGGAGAAGAAATTAAAATCGGCGTTCTGTTGGGCTATACCGGCCCCATTGAATCGCTGACCCCCGATATGGCCGCATCGGCCGAACTGGCTTTCGATGAGGCATCGGATTCCGGGCTTCTGCTCGGTGGCAGTAAAATCGTTTCAGTGCGCGCCGATTCAACGTGTGTTGATAGTGCCGCCGCGACCGCCGCTGGCGAACGCCTGATTTCATCCCATGGCGTCGCCGCCATTATGGGCGCCGATTGTTCCGGCGTCACCGGTGCCGTCGCCAACAATGTCGCCATCCCTAACGGCGTCGTCATGGTCTCGCCGTCGGCAACCTCGCCGGGGCTTTCCTTGATCAAGGATAACGGCTTCTTTTTCCGGACCTCGCCGTCCGACGCCCGTCAGGGTGAAGTCCTGGCCGCCGTGCTGAAAAGCCGCGGCATCACGGAAGTCGCCATCACCTACACCAACAACGATTACGGCAAGGGACTGTCTGACAGTTTCGAATCCTCTTTCAAGGCCGTCGGTGGCAAAATTTCGATCACCGCCGCCCATGAAGACGGTAAAGCCGATTACGCCGCCGAAGTCGGCGCTTTGTCGGCTGCCGGATCCAAACACTTGGCCGTCTTCGGCTATCTTGACCAGGGTGGCAAAGGCATCATCCAGGCATCGCTCGATAGCGGCGCCTTCGACGACTTCATCCTGGCGGACGGGATGATCGGCGACAGCCTACTCGAAGCCATCGGTAAAGACCTGAACGGCGCCATTGGCACCCTGCCAGGGGGCGAAAGCCAAGGCGCGATTTCGTTCCAGGCCATGGGCGAGAAAGCCGGCATCAAGAAGGGTGGCCCCTTCACCGCCGAATCCTACGACGCCGGGGCGCTGATTGCCCTGGCCATGCAGGCCGCCGGATCATCCGACCGGGCCGCCATCCAGTCGAAACTGATGATGGTCGCCAATGCGCCGGGTGAAAAAATCATGCCCGGTGAAATTTCCAAGGGCTTGAAAATCCTTAAAAGCGGCGGCGATATCGACTATGTCGGCGCCACCAATGTTGAATTCAACGACCTTGGCGAAGTGCTTGGCACTTATAAAGAACTTGAAGTCAAAGGCGGCAAGTTCGAAACCATCAAGGTTCACTAATCCACCGTTTGTTAAGCATACATGCCGGGCAACCTTATGGGTTGTCCGGCATCTCTATTTAAAGGATACGCAACAATGGCAACCATCGAATTAACGATTGAAAACTTCGAACAAACAATCCTGGAAAATGACATGGTTGTTATCGACTTCTGGGCCGAATGGTGCGGCCCGTGCAAGATGTTCGGGCCGACTTTCGAAAAAGTCTCGGACCAGCACGAAGACGTCGTTTTTGCCAAATGCGACACCGAAGCCCAGCAACAAATTGCCGCCCAGTTCGGTATTCAGTCGATCCCGACCCTGGCGATCATGCGCGAGAAAGTCCTGCTCTTCAGTCAGGCCGGGGCGCTGCCAGAAAGTGCCCTTGTCGACGTCGTCACCCAGGCCAAGGGGCTGAATATGACGGAAGTTCACACCCAGATCGCCGAACATGAGGCCAAATCCGAGGCCGAGGACTAAGCAAGCAATTCTCACTTGTTTGTGATCAGGCCCTATTCGGCCTTTCACGACACGCTCTTTTCACGCTATCAAGGCTGCCCTTACAAGTTTTCGAGAAGGCCGTCACGATGCGCACCCGCTTCCTTGTCCTCGCCCTGTTATTGTCCATGCTAACGCTCACCCCGACGCCCGGTGCTGCCGCCCAGTCCGCTGACTTGCGGACGCCTGATGGCCTGCACACGCAGGCCTGGTTCCATGAGACGAGCGGCGACCTGGCCCGCGACCTTAAGGCGGCAAGCGCCGAAAACAAGATCCTCGCCATCTTCTGGGAGCAGTTGGGGTGTACCTATTGCGAGAAATTACATAAGGTCAATTTAAAGGTCGAAGGCACGGCCCACTTTATCCGCAAAAACTTCTACGTCGTGCAACTCAATATGCGTGGCAAGCGCCAGATGACCGATTTTGACGGAAGCCTGATGTCCGAGGCCAAGCTTGCCCGCGCCCACCGGGTAACCGGCACCCCGATCATTGAATTCCGCGACGATCAGGCCGACGAGGTTTTCCGCATGCCGGGCTACGCCGAACCGCTGATCTTCCATGGCATCTTCGATTATGTTGCCAACAACGGATACGACCAATCGCCGCTCGGCCCCTGGCTCAAGGCCAAATACCTGGGCCAATCGCAATCCGGCGGATAAAAAACCTGACACAGGGCAAAATTGCATTAACATTACCCTATTATGAGAACCATACTGACAAT
>CBFDEA010000424.1:0-2512 GCA_965603695.1 uncultured Rhodospirillaceae bacterium
ACGACTTCAGGCTGACCATATCTGCGCCGCTTGCCCCGTCAACATTTGATAGACGGACATCATTTACGACCAGGGCCGGGGTCGGCAGAATGGAAATTTCGATGGTGCCGTCGATGGTCAACTTGCGGCCGGTAAAGCGCTCTGCCTGCGCCGTCAAGTCAGCCTTATAGCTGTTCCAGTCGATCAGGCCCGGGCCGATGACAATGGCGGCGACAAGAATGGCCAGGAAGACGCCAACACCGATGAGAAACTTGTTCACGCCTTCACGCTCCATAAAGTCATATATTAAAAGGGATAATAGAGCATAAGCTTATCAAGCGGGCAGCATTTTTCCGGGATTCATGATATTTTGCGGGTCGAGCGCCTGCTTTATCTGGCGCATGACGGTGAGCCCTTGGCCGTGCTCAGCCTCCATGTATTCTATTTTACCGATGCCAACACCATGCTCGCCCGAACAGGTGCCGCCCATCTTGAGAACCCGCTTGGTCATTTTGTCGTTGAGCGCATGGGCGCGGGCGATCTCATCAGAGTTATCGGGGTCAAGCAATATGGAGAGATGGAAATTGCCATCACCGACATGGCCGACGATGGGCGCGATAAGGCCGCTGTCGTCAATATCCTTGCGGGTTGCCAGCAGGCACTCGGTTAAATTGGAGATTGGCACACAAGAATCGGTGACCATCATTTTACAGCCCGGACGCAGTGCCATATTCGCGTAGGCTGCATTATGGCGCGCCTCCCACAGTTTTTCCCGTTCATCCTGACGGGTCGACCAGCGAAATTCCCCGCCGCCATTTTCAACGCAGATATCCTTGACCAGTTCAGCCTGTTCCTTGACGTTTGCTTGCGAGCCGTTGAATTCAAGGAACAAGGTCGGCTGTTCAGGGTGATCCATCTTTGAATACGCGTTGGTCGACGCGACCTGGACCTCATCGAGCAATTCGATACGGGCAATCGGCACCCCGTACTGGATGGTCTGAATGACCGTATTGACCGCCCCTTCAAGGGTCGGGAACGAGACCACGGCGGCGGCAATGGCTTCGGCTAGTCCGTGAAGTTTGACGGTAACCTCGGTGATAACCGCCAAAGTCCCTTCCGAGCCGACCATCAGACGAGTCAAATCATAACCGGTCGAAGACTTCCTGGCCCGGGTTCCGGTATGGACGATGCGGCCGTCGGCCATAACCACGCTTAGGGCAAGGACGTTTTCGCGCATGGTGCCGTAGCGCACGGCGTTGGTGCCCGAGGCCCGCGTCGCCGCCATGCCGCCGAGCGTCGCATCGGCACCCGGATCGACCGGGAAAAACAACCCCGTGTTATGAAGATGCTGGTTCAGTTGCTTACGCGTTACCCCGGCCTGCACGGTGACGTCCATATCATCGACATTGACGTCGATAATATTATTCATCTGGCTCATATCAATGGAAACGCCGCCATTGAGCGCCGATAAATGACCTTCCAGCGAGGTTCCCGCGCCGTAAGGAATGACCGCGACCAGGTGGGCGGCGCAGACTTTGACGATCTCGGAAATTTCCTCGGTCGAGGTCGCAAAAACGACCACTTCGGGGGGCAGACCGGGATGGTAGGAAAGATCCTGGCCATGTTGTTCGCGCACGCTGGCACCCGTCGATAACCGCTCGCCAACGATGGCCCGCAGCTTGTCCATGAATTCTGCGTCAAGGGGCGGTCTGTTTTCGGCTGTATTGACTGGCAAGGAAGGGGTTCTCCGACGCTTCTATTATTATTTATTTTATGCCTTCGGGCATCTTACCACCGGTAGCCCAATCGAGCAATTCAACCGTGTGGACGACGGCGGTATCCGTGGCCCCGGAAATTTGCACCAGGCAACCGATATTGCCCGTCGCGATGACGGCGGCACCCTGGGCCTCCAGATTGGCGGCCTTGCGGATTTTCAGACGCTCGGCGATATCCGGCTGCAACAGATTATAGGTGCCTGCCGAACCGCAGCAAAGGTGCCCTTCGGCAGGATCGCGGACCTCGAAACCGGCGGCTTTAAGCAGATCCTTGGGGCCGCTGCGCAGCTTCTGGCCGTGCTGCATGGAACATGCCGAATGGTAAACCACGACTGGCTGGTCGGTGATGGTGACATCACCAACGCCAAGGTCTGTCATGACCTCCGTGACATCTTTGGCGAGGCTGGCGATCTTCGCCGCACGATCCGCCCATAGCCGGTCTTCCTTAAGCATGAAGCCGTAATCCTTGAGCGTCGTGCCGCAGCCCGAGGCATTGATGACGATGGCGTCGAGGCCGTCGCCATCGAGTTCAGCCATCCACGCCGCGATGTTGTTGCGGGCGGCGGCGTGGGCGGCGGCCTCTTTACCCATGTGTTGGACCAGGGCACCGCAACAGGCGGCCCCGGAAGCGACGACAACTTCGCAGCCGTGCCGGTTAAGCAGGCGCACCGTCGCCTCGTTAATGGACGGGCGCAGGACTTTCTGGGCGCAACCGGTCATCAGGGCGACGCGCAGGCGCTTTTCACCGTGCGCGGCAA
>CBFDEA010000425.1:0-2503 GCA_965603695.1 uncultured Rhodospirillaceae bacterium
ACGTCTCGGTTTCCTTAAGCCTTAAAAATGGCCGCCTGAATGTCGCCCCCCTGGCTGCGGTCTTCGCCGGTGGCAAGATTGACGCCAACGTTATGCTCGATGGCTCCAAGGCCAGCGCCGCCCTGCAGGCTAAAGTCACCGCCAAGCAGATCGATTACGGGCAGCTCCTGACCCAGCAAGGCCTCACCGACATCGCCACCGGCAAGGTAGACCTGAACGTCGATGTCGCGGGTTCGGGAAGTTCCGTTGCCCAACTGATGGCCGGACTGAATGGCAAAACGCGCGTTCAGGTCCGTGACGGCAAACTTGAAAGCGGCGCACTGAACATTATCTCGACCGATATGCTCAATGTTTTCGATAGCCAGGACGACAAGAAAATCCGTTGCGCCGTCGTTCAGTTCAACATCACCAAGGGGCTGGCAAATACCCACGCCATCGTTTTTGAAACCGGTGGATTTTCAGTACTTGGTTCAGGCAGCGCCAATCTGGCCGACGAAACCCTGAAATTGCGCGTCGATCCGCGCTCCAAGAAAGCCAATCTGGCGACCGTCGCCATGGTTCCTGTCAACATTACCGGCACCTTCGCCAAACCCGACTGGCAGATCGATATGGCCGGGGCCGCCGGTAACGTCGCCGCAGGTGCCGCCCGCACGGCGGGGGCAATCGCCAGCTTGGGATTATCTTTACTGGTCGAAAAAGTCGCCAAGGAAGCGGTCGGTCAGTTTGATGAAACCGATTACTGCACCCCGGCCCTGGCGGGCAAGCAAGTCATTCCCGGGGAAATGACGTCAGCCGCCGCGCCGAAGCAATCGGGCAGCACGCCACCACCGGCAAAAACCGAAAGCGCCAACCCGCTGGAATCCATCGGCAAGAGCCTGGGCGGGTTGTTCGGAAACTAGAATAGTCCGGCGATGCGGCCGTCTTTATCGATATGAATATTGGTCGCGGCGGGGACCCGTGGCAGGCCGGGCATGGTCATGATTTCGCCACAGACGACGACCAGGAACTCCGCCCCACCCGACAGCCTGACTTCGCGGATTGGCACGGCGTGACCGCTTGGCGCGCCGCGTAAGTCCGGGTCGGTCGAAAAACTGTATTGGGTCTTGGCGATGCAGATGGGGAAGTGCCCGTAATCCTTTTGCAGGGCATTAATCTGTTCGCGAACTTTCTTGTCGGCAATGATGTCTTCGGCCCCGTATAGAGATGTCGCGATGGTACGAATTTTGTTCCACAGGGTCATTTTATCGGGATACAGGGGATGGAAGTTGGATTCCCCCTTCTCGACATGGGCGACAACCGCTTTGGCCAGATCTTCGGCCCCTGCCCCACCATTGCCCCAGTGATCGGACTCGACGGCTTCGACACCAAGCTCGTCACATTTTTGTTTGACCATTTCAACTTCCGCCGCCGTGTCCGCTGAAAATTTATTGATGGCAACGACCGTCTTCATGCCGAAGTGGGAAATGTTCGAGATATGCCGCTCCAGATTGACAAAACCGGCTTCCAGGGCCGCCAGATTTTCTTCCATCAAGTCGGCCTTCTCAACGCCGCCGTGCATCTTCAACGCCCGGATTGTCGCCACAAGCACGACCAGGTCCGGCTTCAGTCCGGCCTTGCGGCATTTAATGTCGAAAAATTTCTCGGCCCCAAGATCGGCACCGAAACCGGCCTCGGTAACGACATATTCACCCAACTTCAAGGCCGTTTGCGTCGCCATAATAGTGTTGCAGCCGTGTGCGATATTGGCGAACGGGCCACCGTGAATGAAGGCCGGATTGTTTTCCATGGTCTGCACCAGATTGGGCTTGATGGCGTCCTTGAGTAGCGCCGACATCGCCCCCGCCGCCTGTAAGTCATTAGCGGTAACGGGTTTGCGCTCGCGCGAATAACCGACGATGATATTGCCCAGACGGCGTTGCAAATCCTTCAGGTCTGTGGCCAGGCAGAGGATCGCCATCACTTCGGAAGCAACGGTAATATCAAAACCGCCCTGGCGCGGCGCACCGTTGGCGACGCCGCCTAATGATGTGACGATATCGCGCAGCGAGCGGTCATTCATATCAAGGGCACGGCGCCAGGTGACACGCCGGTTATCAAGCAGCGTCTTGTCGTTCTCGTGCCAGTAAATGTGGTTATCGATCATCGCCGCCAGCAGATTATTGGCGGCACCGATGGCATGGAAATCGCCGGTAAAGTGAAGATTGATATCTTCCATGGGCACGACTTGCGCGTAGCCACCGCCAGCGGCGCCACCTTTCATGCCGAAGCAAGGGCCAAGGCTTGGCTCACGCAGGCAGATAATCGCCCTTTTACCAATCCTGTTAAGGGCGTCACCAAGGCCGACGGTTGTCGTCGTCTTGCCTTCGCCGGCTGTCGTCGGTGAAATTGCGGTCACCAGAATAAGCTTGCCGTCCTTCTTTTCTTTCAGGGTATCAATATAATCAAGGGACAATTTCGCCGTATGATGACCATAAGACTCGAGATGCTCAGCCCCGATACCAAG
>CBFDEA010000426.1:0-2498 GCA_965603695.1 uncultured Rhodospirillaceae bacterium
GCTCTTTTGCTTGGCAATGCCGCCGTCGTTATCGGAAACGATCAAGCGGAACTCTTTCGGGCTGGTTTGCCCGACGGCCTGCTTGCCACGATTAAGGAGGCATCGTTAAAAGACTTGCAGGAGACGCCAGATTTGGCCGGGGTTATCCTTGAAGGCGCCGACGAGCGCCACCGCGCCGTGCGTGTTGCCCTGGCTGCCCGTCAGGGCCCAATCCTGCCGCTGATCGATGATCTGGCGGATTGGCGGCAGATGCTGATTGAGCGCGCCTTGTGTATCGACACCACGGCGTCGGGCGGTAACGCCGCCTTGCTGGCGTCGGCGGGAATGCCGGATTAACTGGTTTTAGAAGGCTCTTTTGTCACCAGAACAGGGGCCCGCTGGCCTTCGCGCAGCACGTCGACATCTTCATAGGTCGCTGCGGAAACCTGCGGGGTGGCTTGCTCTGCCGGCGGACGACGGTCTTCCGGGGTGACGATACCGCCCGAGATGACCATTTTGAGGGCCTCCTCGACGCTCATGGAAAGCGGCACCAGTTCCTTCTTGGGCACGAACAACAAGAACCCGGAAGTCGGGTTCGGCGTCGTCGGCAGGAAGATGTTGATACATTCTTCTTCCGTCAGGTTTTGCACTTCGCCCTTGGTCCGCCCGGTGATGAAGGCAACCGCCCACATGCCGCGCCGGGGGTATTCGACGAGCACCGCCTCGCGAAAGGCATTGGACTGCTGCGCCAGCACGGTCTCGAGGATCTGTTTGATGGCCCCGTAAAATCCACGGATCACCGGCATCCGGTTGAGCAAGCGTTCGCTGGTGCGCAGATACAATCTGCCGACAAAGCCCGCCGTCAACGCCCCGATCAATGTTAAAACAATAAAGACGATAACCAGCCCGAGGCCCAGCGTGGCGAACGGCAGATAGGTTTCCGGGCTGTATTTCAGCGGGATCAACGGCGTCACTTTGCCATCGACGAAATTGACAAACAACCAGGCCAGATAAAAGGTGATCGAGACCGGCGCCGTGATCAGCACACCGGCCAGGAAATAAGCCCGCAAGCGTCCCGAAAAGCTGAGTTTTACGGCGGCGGGTTTTTCTGTGTTTTCAATGTTTTCATTCATCGCGACACCATCCACCAATGGCCTGGGGAAAGCAACTCACTGTTTGAAAAATTCGAGCAGGGCATCAAGGGTCTCCTGAGGCTTTTCTTCGGCCAGGAAATGACCGCAATTTATCGCCTTGCCGCGCACGTCGCTGGCCCGCTCCCGCCACGTTTCAAGGACATCGTAGCTGCTGTCCATCAAGCCATTCTTGCCCCACAGAACCAACAGGGGGCAAGCAACCTTGGTCGTCAGATCGACCTCGTCGTGGGCCATATCGATGCTCGCGGCGGCCCTATAATCCTCGCACGAGGCATGGATGGTTTCGGGATTGGAAAAACAGCGAATGTATTCGGCCATGGCCGCATCGGTGAAACCGTCGAGACTGGCGCTCCAATGACCCATTTTATGGCGCAGGTAATGTTCAGGATCGCCGCCGATCAATTTTTCCGGCAAGCCGCCCGGTTGGATCAGGAAGAACCAGTGGTAATAACCGCTCGCCACCTTTTGATTGACGGTAGTGAAGATTTTATGGGTCGGAACAATATCCAGGACCGCCGCCTTGAGAATTTTTTCAGGATGATCCAGGGCCATGCGATGGGTCACCCGGCCGCCACGATCATGACCGGCAACGAAGAAACGATCATGGCCGAGGCTTGCCATGACCTGAACCTGATCGTCCGCCATTGCCCGCTTTGAATAACCTTCATGGCCCGCCCCGCCATCCGGCTTGGAGCTGTCGCCATAGCCGCGCAAGTCACTGATAACGACGCTGTAATCTTCGGCCAGCCGGGGCGCGATCTTGTGCCACATGACATGGGTCTGCGGATAACCGTGGAGAAGCAACAATGGCGGGCCATCGCCGGCTTTCAACACATTGATTTCAGCCCCTTCGGTTGCGACGCGCACATTTTCAAACCCCTCGAACATCGGGCTTCATCCTTGCTTTGAAGTTAATAAATTGAAGTGACTATTTTCTCTCAGGTCTTTTCTGTCGATAGCCTGCGCACATGATCGGCTAGAATATTGAGCAGGCCGCGCAGGAATGGATCGGCTTTTTTCATTTTGGCTTCGAACATCTGACGGCTGATAACGATGGCGGCACCGCCGATAGAGGCCCGCGCGGTGGCCATGCGATTACTGTTATCCAGCAAGGCCATTTCGCCGATGATGCCACCTTGGCCGACCGTCGCCAGGACGATTTCATTTTCTTCTCCGGCATTCTTGACGATCTGCACTTCACCGGATTGCAGGATGAAAGCCTGATTGCCTTCTTCGCCTTCTTTGAAAATCTTGTCTTCGGCTTGAAATGTTTTTCGCTCGAGAACTCTATCCGACATTCTTGTGCTCCTTGCTTTATGGCTGCCCCGCCACACCTAAAAAAGGCAAAAAAAGTAAACCCTAATT
>CBFDEA010000427.1:0-2495 GCA_965603695.1 uncultured Rhodospirillaceae bacterium
ATGCCTGCCGAGCAAGACGGTCTCAAGCACTGACATATCCGCGCGAACGCTGCTGTGTTGTGGCATGTAACCGACCCTGCTGAGATGGAGGTCTTCCCCATCCCATTGAACGGTTCCATCAAAACCAACCTGCTTGCCGATGGCCGACAAAAAGGTCGATTTACCAGCACCGTTGGGGCCGGTGATGCCGACGATTTGACCGCTTGCTAAGGACAGCGATATATCGGTAAGAATTTCCGCCCGGCCGTGTGCAACGGACATTTCGGAAAGCACCAGTGTCTTGCCTGTCATCGTATACCTCCACGACTACGTTTAACGATTACCGCAAACAACATAGGAACGCCGGCCACGGCGGTGATAATTCCAACAGGGATAACGGCGTTTGGCGAAATAAATTTCCCGAATACTGACGCGCCGATGAGAATGATTCCGCCAGCCACAGCCGCCATGGGAAGGCCGAAGCGGTGATCCTCGCCAACGAAAGAACGAGCCACATGGGGCGCAATCAGGCCAACAAAACCGATCGTGCCAACGAAGGACACAGCCGCTGCGGTCAACAGAGCGACAAGGATAAAAGACCGTCGTCTCAAGCTATCGACCGAGATGCCAAGGCTCGCCGCATTGGCGTCACCTAAGCGTAGAACCGTCAAGCTCCACACGTCTCGCAACATAATAGGTATGCAGACAACCGCCACGACCAAAGCCACGAGAACGCTGGTCCAGCTGGCCTTTAACAGGCTTCCAAACAGCCAGAACACAATTTCCTGCAACACCTCTGGCGAGGCCATGAATTGCAGTAAGGATTGTAGGGACTGAAAAAAGAACAGCACCGCGATGCCGGCGAGAACTAGAATTTCTGAGGTGGCCCCGCGCATCCGAGCAATGAAATAAACAATAAAACAGGCCAGCAACGTCATCAAAAAAGCGGAAATCGGTACCACCAAATAATTGGGCGCGGGTAAATTCGCGCCGTACATGATCCCCAACGCAGCGCCAAAACCGGCTGCCGCCGAAAAACCCAAGGTAAACGGGCTGGCGAGCGGGTTGTTGAGAATCGTCTGCATCTGTAAACCCGCGAGGCCGAGACAGGCCCCAACGATTACGCCCATGAACGTTTGCGGCATGCGCAAATGCCACAGGATCGTCGCTGCCATGCGATCTCCCCCGTTCGGACCGGCGATGAGCGCCGCCCAAACTTCATCCAGCGGCATGCCGGACGGGCCAGTCACTAGGTCGATAAACACCAGCAAGACAAGCGCAAGCACAGCGCCGGATAACGCTGTCACCCGGAGCAAGACTCCGCGGCGATAACTGCCGCGGAGTTGCACTGCGTTATGTGCTTGGCTATCTGTCAATGGGTATGCCCATGACGCAATACGAACACGCCTTCGGCCTTAACAGGTAGCCAAGTTTGATAATAGCGTTCAAGTTCGGCGATGGGATCGACGTCTTTGAACGAGTCCGGATAGAGAGTCTTTGCCAAATACTGAACGAAGACGAAGTCGGAAAGTGTCCGTGCGCCACCGTGGTAGATGGCATGGACGTTGCCGTGCTTAACTGCTGGCAACTCGCTCCAACCGGGTCGGCCGAGATAGGCCCCCATGCGTGTCTTCGTCAATGCGGCATCAGCGCCAAACCCGACCAGTACAGCCTCTGGCGCAGAAACCCACTCAGAGCCTGCAAGCAAGATCACATCAGGCTGTTGTGCCAGAACATACTCTGGGCTGAGTGGTCCCCAATTTTCGACCTGACCCTTGGCGATGTTGATGCCGCCGACCATATCGATTACACCGCCCCACATGCCGTTTCCGTAGCTGTTGCCGACTTTTCCTGGACCAGCCTTGGCCAGTTCGACGTAAACCTTCTTGCCAGATAGGCCTGCCTTGCCGACCCGCGACTTGACGTTTTCGATGACGGATGTGTAGAAGTCAGCCAATTTCTTAGCGCGGTCGTCAGCACCCATGACCTTTCCAATTAGCAAAGTGGAACGAACGTGCTTTTCCAGCGTCTGGGCGTTGTAGTCGATCACGATAAGCGGAATGCCTGCTCGCTCAATTTGTTCGGCACCTTCACCGAGTGCCTTATATTGCCACGCGGCCAAAATGGCCAAGTCCGGTTTAGCCGCGATCACTTTTTCGACTGAGAAGGTGCCACTTTCAGTATCACCGACATCCGGCAAGTTGGCGATTGACGGCATAGCCTTGAGATAGGTCTTATATTGCATGGGACGCCAATCGCGCCATGGCTTCAACGACACGCCGATAACCTTGTCCATGGCACCGGGGCCGACGATGGCCATGTAGTCTTCAAAATTGAATCCGAGTAGGACTCGCTTGGCCGGTCCGTCGATGGTGACTTCGCGGTCCATCAAATCGGTAACCGTGATTTTAGCAAGTGCGGGTGAGCCGAAGCTAATCGCCAGGACGGCCAACAGGCCTTTGAATAGGTTTTTCATGTAGTTCCCTTTGCGCCCCAATAGAAGGGGCTTTCTTCGT
>CBFDEA010000428.1:0-2488 GCA_965603695.1 uncultured Rhodospirillaceae bacterium
CAGTGCCGCCCGTTGATCGGTTGGGAATTTTGCGAACCGGGAACCCCATGCAAATAGAATTAGAAGGTTAAATATGGCTAAGGATTTGATGTGTGCTCCGGGCGACTTCGTCGTCTATCCGACCCACGGCGTTGGCAAGGTTGTTAATATCGAAACCCAGGAATACGGCGGACACAAGCTCAGGCTATTCGTTATT
Source organism: uncultured Rhodospirillaceae bacterium (assembly GCA_965603695.1). Taxonomy (GTDB): domain Bacteria; phylum Pseudomonadota; class Alphaproteobacteria; order Rhodospirillales; family JABHCV01; genus JACNJU01. The sequence goes on from CBFDEA010000428.1 coordinate 197, forward strand.
TCGTTTGACCGTGACCGAATGACTCTTCGTGTGCCGACGGACAAGGCCGGTGTATCGGGCCTGCGTAAACTGAGTTCCAAAAAAGTAATGGAAACGGCACTGACCACCTTGAAGGGCCGCGCCCGGGTCAAGCGGACCATGTGGAGCCGCCGGGCCCAGGAATATGAAGCCAAGATCAATTCCGGAGACCCCGTCGCCATCGCTGAAGTCGTGCGCGACTTGCACCGCAATACCGGCCAGCCCGACCAGTCCTTCAGCGAGCGCCAGATCTACGAATCGGCTCTCGATCGTTTGGCCTGTGAAGTCGCCGCTGTCGAGAAAACCACCCCGGAAAAAGCCACCGAGAAACTGGAAGACCTGTTGTCGGCTGCCGCCCCGGCACGACCGCCGGAACCTGAAGAAGGGCCAGAACCCGCTGCGGCTTAAAGTTCGGCGCTAAAATAAATCAATAAAAACCCCAGAGGTATATCCCCTGGGGTTTTTTATTGCGAAATAACGCGGACTTGGCTACCCGGCTCTAAGGGTGTGTCCGCTTTGACATTGTTGAGCAATTCAAACCAGTCGAGATTGAATTTTTCCATGGGCATAAGCGCGGCAATGGTTTCGGCGCTGTCGCCCTTCTGGACGGTTTTAAAGCGGACCCGCAAGGGCTTAATGGCGGCGATTTCCGCCGCACTCATCGGCTTGAAGCTATACGTCGTGCGCCTGAAATCGAGCGCCAGTTCCGCAGTCCTTTCAGGGGGGCTGCGAAACTGCATCTGAAAAATCTGGTCCTTGCTTTTCTGGACGACCAACAGACGCACGTCCTGCCCGTCCAGGTGAGCGACGCCCGTAACGGCCGGCATGGCGTTAACATCAAGGCTTTCTATTGTTTCGAATTTACCGCCTTTGACATTGATGGCGGCAATGTATGCACGGATGCCGCCAAGTTCCCGAACTTTTTTGTCCGGCGCCATGTCGAAAATAACCGCCGCCCCGTCTGCGTCTCTGGCGACAACGCTGCTCGGCGTATTGATCATGGTGAATCCGGGCGGCACCTCGAAACGAATGCCTAAACTTGGGTGTTCAAAGACGCGGCCACGCCTGATCCCCTGCTCCGGGTCATCGCCGAAGATCAGCCCGTCAATTGCCTCGGCGTAAGCGGTCCTGCCGCGTTCCCTGCCGTTGACCCGGGCCTCTGCGGCAAGACGCTCGGCCTCGGTAATGCGCTCGGATGTCAACGGGTGGGTCGACATGATGCTGAAGCTTTCCGACTTGTTTTTCTCGCCGCGCATCGCCGCTTCCAGCTTGCTATGGTCCTGCAATTTGTGAAAAAACCCGGTCATCGCATCGGGATCGTAACCGGCGCGGCTTAAGTAACGCACGCCGAGATGGTCGGATTCCAGTTCCTGCTCGCGCGAATAGCTTTGCAACGCCGCCTGGGCACCATACGACACCAATTGTCCGGCACCCGTTGGCGCCCCGGCAACACTACCGAGCACACCGAGCACCTGCAGGCCGATATTGGTGGCCATCGTCGCACTATAGCGCTGGGCCGTATGGCGGGCCGTCAGGTGGCCGATTTCGTGGGCCAGGACACCGGCCATTTCCGCCTCATCAGAGGCAATCGCCAACAAGCCGCGGGTTATGTAGACATAGCCGCCGGGGACCGCGAAGGCGTTGACTTTCTCGTCGTTCAAAATAGTAAACGTGTAATCCAGATCGGGCAGTTCGGAATAGGCCGCCAATTTAGCGCCGATGCGGGCGACATAGAAGCCAAGCGCCGGGACGTCATAGACGCCGCCGAACTGTTCGATGATCTTCGGATGTTCTTTGGCACCGACTTCCTTTTCTTTTTCAGGCGACATGAAGGCGGTAAAGCTCTGCTTGCCGGTTGCCGGATTGACCGAGCACGCACCGAGTCCCAGAAGAGGGGCCGTTACGGCAACGGCGATAAGGATTTTCCTGATCATGTTCATAGCCACTATCTTATCGTTTTATTTGTTTAATCCAACACTTCGATTTGCTCAGGATGGCTAACCTCGATCATCGGACCATTGCGTTTTTTTAGCCAACCACGGACCCGGATGAGCTTGCCTTTAAACGTCAAAGGATCGATACCGGCATCGCTGAATGTCCTTAGCGTTCGCTTGTCGAGTGTGATGGTGAAGTCCTGGCGCCAGTCCTCGGTAAAATTAAGATAAGTCCGGCCCCGGATCGTAACGGCATCGAAGACAATTCCCTCAACCAATTGAAAGGTGCCAATCAGTCGGTCCAATCCATCAGGCTTTCGCAAACGGTAATATGGGTTGC